>JAJTFU010000008.1 GCA_021299075.1 Novosphingobium sp.
CGAGAGCAGATCGCCCAGATCGCGGTAAAAAGCCGCAGGCATGCAATGGCCAACGAGCTGGCCCAATTTCGCAAGGAGTTGACGCTGGAAGAGGTTCTGGCCCAGCGGATGATCGTTTCCCCGCTTGGCCTGTTCGAAGTGCCATCGGTAGCCGACGGAGCAATCTGCCTGGTGCTGGCCAGCGAAGAGGCGGCCCGCGCCAGTGGCAAGCCCTATGTGACCGTGGAAGGCCGCGGCTATCATCACGAGGGCTATCACCAAATCGGCGGAAAACCCCACGATATGACCGCCTTTCCGGCCGCCCGACAGGCCGCCCGCGCGGCGTTGGATACCGCGGGAGTGAGCCTGGGCGATATCGACCTTGCGGAACTTTATGCGCCTTGCACGATCACCGAAGTCCTGGTCAGCGAAGCTATCGGATTCTGTGAGCGAGGCCGAGGCGCGCTGGACGCAATAGCTGGCGCAACCTCGCTTGGCGGGCGGATCCCGATCAACACCTCGGGCGGCTGCCTGTCGCGCGGCCACCCTCCGGCGCTGACCGGGCTATATGGATTGTTTGAGCTGCGCGAACAATTGCTTGGCCGTTGTGGCGCGCGGCAGGTCGAAGGTGCCCGGTTGGCCATGCACTGTTGCGAATCCGGAAACTACAATGCTGCCCTGATCCATGTGCTTGAGGGCCCGAAATGACACTTCCGATCATCAACATTAACGTTGACTTGCCGTCGGTACCGCGCAGTGGCCACTTCACCCGGCAATTCTGGCAGGCGCTTGGTGAAGGCCGGTTCCTGCTTCAGCAGTGCACCGCTTGCACCGCTCTGCGTTTCCCCCCCGGCAGCATTTGTGCCGAATGTCCGGGATCTGAAACGCTTTGGATCGAAGCCAGCGGCAGGGGCACGCTTTATGCACTCACCACCGTCCACGCCGGCCCGCCAGCACTGATGCGAGATGGCCCCTATACCCGGGCGATAGTCGATCTGAATGAAGGTGTTCGGCTGATTGCGGAATGGCTCGGCGATCCCCAGGCCCGCTTCGACACACCTGTTGAACTTGTCGTCACGCGCTATGCCAATGGCTGCCTGTTCGGCGCCCGGTCAATTGCTGCCTAGTGCGCTAGCATAGGCCGAAACCGGCGCCAGATCTTCATCTGCCAGAGCTGTTGCGGCCTGCTTCATTTGCTGCCCGGCCATGTCCGCCGGGTCATAGCCGCGCCCGCCAGCCCGGTAAGCCTTGAGGCTGGCCAGGATATACCAGTCGGCCTGGCCCGCCAGCCGCGGCGCACCGATGTCAGCATTGCCCATGCCGTCCGCGCCGTGACACGCAGCGCAGCCGTCATAGGCCTGGACTCCGCGCGCTTGGGCAGCGCTTTTGGCGATTGTCGCATGTGGTGCCGATGCCGATCGCTTGCTGTAAAAGGCCGCTGCGCGCTTGCGTTCTTCCGGACCAAGTGATTGGGCAATCACGTACATCTGCGGGCCGAACGGGTCACCCGGCTGCGTCCCGCGCGCGCCCGCCGCAAAATGGTTGAGCTGCGATTCCAGGTAGGCGGCATCGAGCCCGGCAAGCCGCGGTGCGGATCTGGCCTCAATGCCTTCGCCCTTGCTGCCATGGCAGACGGCGCAGCTTGCGACCATCTTCTGGACCTCATGCTCCTGCATGCCGGTCGACGCCGCGAACGCGATTCCCGAGGCGGCGGCCAGCAATCCGATTGGAGCAATCCAGTGTGATGTGCGAATCATGGGTATCTCCAAGCCAGCTGGCGAACCACGATAAAGCCCGCAAATCGGCCAATCTCAACGATGGATGCATTTTGCATAACAGATGCCGGGTATCCCATAAGCAGATAGCAATGTCCCGGGTTAGGGCATGAACTCAGAAATTCAGGTAACAACATTGCGGGAGGTCATCATGTCGAGAACTTGGAAGAGCTTGCTTCTGGCGAGTGGTACGTGGGCGGCACTGGCCGCAGCTCCCGCCCTGGCGCAGGACGCAGATGCCGACGAAGCCGGCAGTGGTGAAATCGTCGTTACTGCCCAAAAGCGAGCTCAGAGCGTTCAGGACATTCCCTTTACGGTGAATGCAGTCGCCGGTGAATCGCTCCAGAACGCTGGCGTTACCGATGTCTTCTCGCTCCAAACGCAGGTCCCTGGCCTCGATATCCACACCACCAACCCGCCATCCGAGCCGTCGGTCGGCACCGTAATCGATAACGTTTACCGCTCGCGCTCGGGCCTGGTTGCAGGCAGCGACTTCCTCGATCTCGAGCGCGTCGAAGTGCTCAAGGGCCCGCAGGGCACGCTGTTCGGCAAGAACACCTCGGCCGGCCTGATCCACTTCGTCACCGCCAAGCCGGATCTCGGGAAGACGGCGTTCACCCTGCGCGGCGAATACGGCAATCACAAGCGCGTCAACCTGCAGGGCATGGTCAACCTGCCGCTGAGCGATACCGCTGCCCTGCGTGTTGCTGCTGGCTTCGTCGATGACGACGGCTACATTCGCGACGCCGTTACCGGTGCCGGTTATGGCGAGAAGCACCGCTTCAACATTCGCGGCCAGATACTAATTGAGCCAAGCGACAGTTTCAGCGTGCGGCTGATTGCCGACTACGCCAAGGCTGACGAGCTTTCGATAACCGCAGTCCCTTTCAAGGTGGATGCCGCAGACACGCTTGCCAACCAGGCGCTCGCAACGGCTGCCGGCTCAAGGTTCTTCGCCGATCGCTCGGACGACAAGCGCCGTGCGGCGATAAACACCGTGCCCTTGCTAAACGCGGAAGACTGGGGTCTGTCTGCCGAAATCAACTTCGACATTGGCGGCGCGACGCTCAGCTCGGTGACCTCGTATCGCAAGTTCACGGATACCTTCCAGGGTGACAACGATTTCGTCGGCACCGATATCCTCAACACCAACCAGGGCGAATCGATCAAGACCTTCACCCAGGAACTGCGTCTTTCGACCAAGGTGGGTGAGAACCTCGATCTGATGGTCGGCGGCTTCTACAGCAATGAGAAGATCCGCCGCCTCAACCAGTTCGTCTGGGGGCGCCAGATCGCTGGTAACGGCCCGGGCTTCTTCTTCCCCTGGGCCCCGGGCGTGGCCTTCACCGACAACATGGGCCAGGACGGTAGCAGCTATGGCTTCTTTGCTCACGGCATTGCCAAGCTTGACCGCCTGACGGTAACCGCCGGCCTGCGTTATTCGGGCGACAACAAGGACGGCTTCGGCAGGTTCACTTATCCCCAGCCGTTCCCGCTGCCGATGGTCTATGACTACGGCGCCGGCACGCCGGTTGCGGCGAAGGTCGACGATAGCGGAATCAGTGGCACCTTCAGCTTGGCTTACGAAGTCAGCGATGCGTCCAACATCTACGGCACCTACAGCCGCGGCTACAAGGGCGGCGGGATCAGCTTGATCCGCGATGCTGGTGGAATTCTTGTCGGCCCGCAATTCGGCCCAGCTCCGCCTCCGGGCTGCGGTGCCGGTCCGTTCCCTGGCACGTTCAGCTGCGCGCCGTCTGACCCGACCTTTGACAAGGAAACGGTCGATCACTTCGAAGTCGGCCTCAAGACCACCTTCATGGGTTCGCAAGGCCGGTTCAACCTGGCACTGTTCCACACCAAGGCACAGAACCTGCAGACTCAGGCACTGTTGCCGTCAGGCTCATTCAGCGTGATCAACATTGGTTCGGCCACTACCAAGGGTGTGGACATCGACGCGGGTGTATCGCCGGTCGAAGGGCTCGATCTGACTGCTGGCGTTGTCTATGCCGAAACGAAGGACAACAACGGCTTTGACCTTGACCATGCCCCGCGCTGGAGTGGCGGGTTTGGAGCAACCTACGAGTTCCCGATCAGCTCGAGCGGGGTCAAGGGCTTCGTGCACGGCGATCTGGCATTCAAGAGCAGCTACTTCACCACCAATGATCGCAGCGAAAAGCAGGACGGCTATTCGCTGGCCAATGCCCGGATCGGCATCCGCGGCGAAGATGATCGTTGGGAAGCGTCGCTGTGGTGCCGCAACTGCTTTGACACGAAGTATCGCACGATCGATTTCCGCATCCCGCTCGACGGCGCGCGGTTCAACTTCGACGGTGCCTCGGTGCTCAGCTACATCGGCGAATCGCGTTTCTATGGGGTAACACTGCAGTACAAGTACTGAGACTTCCTCTGCCGACGACAGCAACGAGCCCCGGATTTCCAGCGAAGTCCGGGGCTTTTGCTTAAATGGAGTGCGCGATCATGCGGGTCTGCAAATTGATGGCCGGATTGGCAATCGCACTTGCGGCTTCGGGAAACGCCGCTGCCGGGCCGTGCAAGCTCGATCAGCGCGCCTCCGCTCGTACAGTTGCGGGCATGGATACTGAACTGGCGACTGCCAACAGCGCGAACCGTCGCTCGGCCTATGATCGCTACATCGCGCTATTCGATCCAGGCGCCAGGGTATTCGGACTGGTTCCCGATCGGATCGGAACGATCGAGGATGTCCGAAAGCACTACCGGGCAGTGTTCTTCGAACTGCAGAACGGCACGCTGGTCGAGGATGATCGAATTGTCGTGGGCGAGATGGGGGCGCATCGCTATCACTCAATGCTGACGCTCAACGGCACTTTTGACGGGGTTGTAGCCAAGGACAAGCCGGTCACCCTGCGCGGCCAGACCTTCTTCCGCTATGGTAGCGACGGACGGATCGTCGAGCGCTGGTCGAATCACGACCACGCCTACCGCATGGGCCAGTTGCTGGGCGACAAGGGGCGTGATGAAGGTGCCCGGATCGCTGCCCAGCTCAACGGGCCAGGGCTGAGCGAGGAGCAGGGCTATACCTTCGTCACGCGCTTCACCAATTCGTTCAGCCGGGTTGAGGCACCGGCACAGCGCAGAACCGAAGTGGCCGGCATGCTCGCTGACGGGCTGATCGTCCACGGCCTGAACTGCGGCAATGCAAGCAAGGCTGATTTGCTCGCATACTACGACGGCCTCTGGATAGTTTGCAAGTGCTTCAAAGGATCCGATCGAGTTCGGTGACTATGTCCTCCGGATCCTCAAGGCCGATGGACAGTCGGACGAAACCCGCCGACTGGTCGTAATATCGTTCGCTTGCCGTGCCGCCATTGCAACTGGTCATCGCCATTCCGAAGCTGGGGCCAAAACGGATGAAGCTGCTGCGGTTCGCCATGCGTGCGACGGCTTCGGCTCCGCCCTTGTGGAAAAACGTGATCACGCTGCCCCCGAGATGACCGCAATCAGCGGCAAACGGATCGCGCCAATGGTAGCTCGCTAACCCTGGATAGATCAGTTCAGCAATGCGGGCATCGGTCGCCAGCTTCGTCGCTACTTGAAGCGCCGAGGAACTGGTTTTCATGACACGAAGATCCAAAGAGCGAACGCCGTCGTGGATCTTGCCTGCCACCTGCGGTGCCAGCACGCCACCCAGAGTCCAGCGCATCCTTGCAACCGGATTGATCAGTTCAGATCGTCCGATCACCACCCCGCCCATCGCTTCGCCAAAGCCGCCGATGATCTTGGTCAGGCTGTGAATGACAATATCGACATCATGCTCGAGCGGGCGAAGGATAGCTGGTGACAACAGCGAGTTATCGGCGATGGAAATCACCCCAAAAGCCTTGCACAACGCCGCGATTTCTCTTGCGGAGCAATAGGCTAGTGCAGGATTGCTGAGTGGTTCGAAGAACAGAACCTTGGGCCTGTGCTGCGAAAGGTCTGCTTCAAGTGCCGCCAGGTCGTTGGTGTCGGATGCGATCGCCTGTATGCCCAATCTGCTCAAATGATTCGCTAGGAAATCGACAGTATTGGGATAGGCCCACTTCGAATAGATAAGCCTGTCGCCAGCAGAAAGATGCGCCAGCAGACATTGCGAAATGGCGGACATACCCGAGGCAGCACATACCGCGAGCTCGCCCCCCTCAAGCGTTGCCAGAACTTCTTCTAATGCCCATACCGTGGGGCTACCGGCGCGGGCATACTCGACCCGCTGCGTCGGATCGGTCGGATCGCGTGGAGGAAGATAGCCTGGTGCCGGATCATCCTGGCCAACAGGAAAGAAGTTTGCGGTAATTATTGGGAT
>JAJTFU010000001.1 GCA_021299075.1 Novosphingobium sp.
CTGCGAGGGCTTGGCGGGCGGCATCACCAGCGCGGCGCATTGCATCCCAAGCGCGGCCAGTGCGAATGTCGCCGCCGCCATAAAGATCATGTGCCTTTCGGTAGGCTTGCTCGGCATCCGCCAGCGCCTTCAGTTCTTCAATCCGCGCCATCCTGGCACCGCGTTCCTCTGCGGCTTTCAGTTCTTTAATCATTGTCGCCTCCGTCACATGGCAATCAGGTTGGCTATAGTTTGGGCATAGGCTAGTTCTGTGCGCGCATGGTGTTGCGCCGCTTTGATCCCATGATGCACTGCCCATACCCTGCGGCCAAGTAGCTTGGCGACTTGGGCATGACTGCGCCGCGCTCCGCTGGCTGGGATCGGCCGCTCAAGCAGCACGACAT
Organism: Novosphingobium sp.; assembly: GCA_021299075.1. Classification (GTDB taxonomy): domain Bacteria; phylum Pseudomonadota; class Alphaproteobacteria; order Sphingomonadales; family Sphingomonadaceae; genus Novosphingobium. The sequence continues at coordinate 384 of JAJTFU010000001.1, forward strand.
AAGCGGCCTGCCGTGCCAGTATCAGGTTGCGTGAGCGATCCCGCCCACGCAGCTCGGCCACCGTCACATCGAAAGCGCTGGCTACATGGGCAAGGATCTGGTCGGCAGTCATGCGGCCGGTTCTTCGTCGGCAAAGCGCAGCCATGCCGGCACCCATGCAAGCGCAGCATCAAGCTCCTCTTGCGGGATACCGCTTACAGCCGCCTCAATTTCACCGGCGCACAGTCGGTGGGCCTGGCGACGTAGTTCGCCCTGCGTGACGCCGCGGGTCTTTTCCCACCATGTCGGGGCAACCGGCTCGAGCATGGCGACGATCTGGCTTTTGCGGAACAGCTCCCAAAACTCCGGGCTGGACTGCCACGGCTGCGGTGCGGAGAACCCGGCCAGCCACTTGATGTGCTGGCTTTTGGTGCCGGCGATCTGTGCCTCGGTCATGGTCGCCAGCATTTCGGCGGCCAGCCAATTGCGATCGATGGTCTGCTGGAACAGAGCAAAGCCCTCGCTTGGTTCGGCTTGCATCCAATGCTCGCCCGTCCAATACCGATCTTCGACAGTCGAGAGGCCGCGCGTCTCATGGTTGCGTAGACCCATGAAGCAGGACCGGGCCACCGTAAACAACAGCAGGTCGATCGCGTTGGCCTGGGCATTTATGTCAGCCTTAGTGCGTTCGATCAGCCGCTCCCGCCGCATCACCGCCATCGTGTCGAGCGCCCGCCTTGAGGGGGCGGCGCTCTCCTCGACCGGCGGCTCGGGGGTGTCGCTGGCCTCGACGGGTTCCGGGATCTTCCAGAACTGCACCTGTCCCCGGTCCATCAGGATCCCGATGCGCCCATCTTCGGGCAGCACAATGGGGCGCTTAAGCAGGATGCTGTCGCGCTCATCTTCAAGGGCTTCCGCCTGTTCAATAGTCAGCTCGTCGTCGCCCTCTTGCGGATCCTCAAGCGTGGCCTCGATCTCGGCAACGCGCTCCTCGCTGGCAGCATCAAGCTCGCCGTAGGTCGGGCGGACCTGCAGGTTCCAGCCAATGTAGCCATTGGCATCCTTGGGTGGTTCGGTGAGGAACTCGACTTCCCGGTTGCAGCGCTGGGCAGCAGCGCGCACGATCTCGGCGTTCTTGTCAGCCACCATGTTGGCCAGCAGCTCAACGTCCAGCACGTTGATCGCATCGGAGAACAGATCCTCTTCAATGCGCCCGCCTGCCTCGAGGTAGGCGGCCTTGCCGACATAGGCCAGGTTGTTCCTGACCTGATGGTCGGCCATGCCCAGCGCCTTGTGAATGAAGCGGGCGTTGTTCTTCTCCCAGCTATCGCTGTTGCGCCATGCGACCAGCGCCTGCTGCTGCAAGTCGTGGTTGCTGGTGGCAGCAAACGCCTGAGCCAGATCGTCCTTGATTTGGCCGGTGACGTAGAGCTCGAACACATCAGGGTGCAGGTTGCCAAGCCGCAGGATCTTGGCGGCCCGCTTCTCGGCAAGGCCAAAGCGCTTGGCAAGATCGGCAGCAGTCAGGTCGGGGTTGCCATCCTGCACCAAGCGGAAAGCCCGGTAGATTTCATAGGGCCGCATGTCCTTGCGGATGAAGTTCTCAGCCAGGCTGACTTCTTCAGCGGCGGCAGCGTCGACCAGCTGCACCGGCACGGCATAGTCAGCGGGCAGCTTGCCTTCGTCGACCAGCTGCTCAAGCGCACGCAGGCGCCGGCCACCGGCCACAACCTCAGGCTTCTTGCCATTGACCACGACCAGCGGGTTGAGCAAGCCGTGCTGCTCGATCGAAGCAACGAGGTCGGCAATGGCGGTGGCGTCCTCGACATTGGTGCGCACGTTGCGCGCTGAGAGGACCAGCTTCTTGAGGGGAATGTGTTCCATGTTTCTCTCCGATCAGGCTGCAAGCTGCTGCTGTGCAGGTTGGATGGCATTGAGAAGCTCGACCGCCTTGCTTGCCTGGCTGGCAGCAGTGACGATGCAGCGCTTGTCGTTCTTCAGGTGCTTGAGCCAGCTGGCAATGTAGCTGACATGATCGTCGCGCGTGACCTGCTCGATCCCAAACTCAGCGCACAGGAACGCAGCGCCAAGCTCGGCAACCAGTTCTTCTTTGGCCCGGCCTTCGCCAATGTAGTTGGCAAGCCGGTCAAGCCGGGACTTGTGGCCGGTCCAGTGGGTCGCCTCATGGAACAGCGTGCCGTAGAAATGCTCGGGCGTGTGGAACAGGCTGAAGTCCGGCATGTAAACGGTGTCGAGCGCAGGCTGGTAGTAGGCGTGCGCGCTGTCGGAAGTCTGGACCCGCAGCACATGGCTGCGATCCATCAGCCAGCGGTCGAGCGCTTCAAGGCGTTGGTCTGCTGACAGGGTGGTGATTGGCGGCGCTTCAACAGCTGGTGCGCCATCGACTTGCTCGGCGTTGAACACCTTGCTGCCGCGCGCGAACAGCTTGTTGTCGTCAGGCGTTGGCCCTTCGATCACCTTGTAGAAGATGATCGGGGTGCCGCGCTCACCCTTGCGGACCTGGGCGCCGAGCGCTTGCCACTGGTTGTAGCTGGCCCAGCGATTGCTGCCGTAGCCTGACAGCCACAGCGACAGGATGTTGACGCCATTGTAGCGCTTGCCGGTCGAGGCATTGGTGGGCAGGCCACCCGTCATGCCCTGCCAACAGGGCTTCCACTGACCAGCCTCGTCAACGCTGGCGAGGATCCGGTCGGTCATGGTCTGGTGCAGATCATTCATCGTCGTTGTCCTCCTCGTCAGGGCAGGCGGCTTGCCAGTGATGGTAGCCAAAGCAGCGATCGCAGAACGGCGGTTCTTCCACCGGCTCTGGCGCTTGGTGCCAATCTTCACGCATGAGCTCTCTCCGAAAATGAAAGGGACCTGCCAGTTAGACAGGAGGGGGGAGCCGACAGGCCCCTTCCAAGTTGAACGATGCGGGAATTATGAAGGGAGGTTCAGGCCCCGCACCGTCATTCAAGACTGGGATGTGGGTCGTTAATCCCAGCCAGGAATGGCGTCGTTCAGATCGGTGGCGCTGCCGCCCACGGGCGCAGCTCCACGGCGATCGTCGTCGTCACGCTCAGCGCGCTCGCTCGAAAGGATCTCGAGCTTGGAGTTGAAGCCGAGCGTCAGGTCGAGGCTGTGCTTGGCTTCGCCATCCTTCAAGTAGGCACGGGCCGCGGGTTCGCCTTCGGCAAAGAGCTTGCTGCCCTTGCGCACATAGTCCTTGAGGAACTTGATCTTGTTCTCGTCGAACACGGTCACGTTCACCCAGGTCGTCACCTTCTCGCCCTTGATCTTCTTGTTCGAAGCAAGGCTGAAGCTGCACAGCTGGCGCCCGCTGTCGAGGGTCTTGAACTCGGGGTCTTTGCCGAGGTTGCCAATCACCTGCATGGTAAGCATGGTATGTCTCCTTTGTGTCACTGGTGATGGTGATGCACCCTGCCCCGTAAGCGGGTTTCGGGAGTTAGCTGCCTAGTCGCGCAGTGCGGGCAGGGTGCGGGGGTGCCGTGGTTCTTCACCTGTCACGGCGTCAGGCTGGAGCCCCGGCTTGCACTCCGGGGATGAAGCTCATGCTGGTTCGAGCACCTTGGTCAGCTCGCCCTTCTTGGCGCTGTAGTGCTGGCGCACGGCAGCAACCTGTGCGGCGTGCGTCTTGGCAAGCGCATCGACTGCCGGCCGGTGCTTGGCGAGCGCCAGGTCCAGCTGCTCAAGGTTGGTGGCGGCATCGATCGCAGTGCGGAACTCGTCAAGCTCAGCCACCTTGTCGACCTTGGCCTCGGCGGCAAACTCAGCGCCGACCTGATCGAGATACTTGCTGTCCTCGAACTGGCCCATATGAACGTCGGCGCCGACGCCGACATACTTGAAGGCGTTGTTGACCGCATCGGTGAACGCCTTCTTGAAAGCCTCGTCGTCGTGGAACAGCTGGCCCGAGGAGCGCTTGGTCACAACCTTGTCGCCGCCTACCCCGTAGAAGAACTGGCCGGGCTTGGTGTGCCAGCAGCGGACATGGCAATAGACCATGACCTCACCGTCCTGTCCGTGGACCAGGGTGAACTGCGGTTCTTCCGTGCCCCAGCCTTCACCGACCGGGCCGAAGGTTTCGGTCAGCCGCTTGACGATCCAGATCGGCTTGAGTGCGGTGCCTTTGAACCCGCCCGCCCGGCTGAAACCCTTGGTGTGCTTGGGGTCGGTCTTGCCGAGCGCGTCCCAAAAGCGTGTGTTCTTGTCGCTCACTGTGCTGTCTCCTTGATGCACCACACCTTAGCCATGCGCCCGCTCTGGTTGGGGCGGCGCAGGCCGGTGTCGGTAATGCGCCCGGTTCGGGCGAGTTCGGTAAAGCGTGGCCGGATCGAGAGGATCGACAGGCCCAGCTCATCTGCCACCTCATCTGGTGTTGCTGGCTGACGGGCGATCACCCGAAGGCACGCCGCACGAAGGCGGGGCGTGCGAGGGGCGATTGCCTCGGCCGCCGCTCTCGACGTTTCTTGTTCCTTGAAACCTGGCTGGTTGGGATAGTCGAACAGATCCATGCCTGCCTCCTGCAGTCGGACGTTGCTGATGAAGTGGTGCTACCCGGTCACGAACAGCGTGACCACGGCGCAATAAGCGGCGATGCCAACGATGATGTTGATCCAGGTGAGGTCGATCATGCGCCGAACCTCAGCGCACCGCGCTTGTCCCGCTTGATGGTAATGCCGTGGCCGGTGCACTCGCTGGCATCGGCAGGCATCATTTTCTTCAGGCCATCCTTGGCATCGGCGAACAACGCAGCCGCCGCCATGCAGTCGATGTAGTCCTGCGCGTAGTTGGCCCACTCGTTGTTGCCGGTCATGTCGTAGGGCTTCAGCCCATCGATCGGAGTGGTGGCGCCGACACGCTCGACCGCCTTGAGCGTGGCAGTCGGGATAATCTCGGGCGGCACACGCTGCTCGACGTGCCACCAGAAGCTCTTGATCAGCTCGCGTAGCTCGGCCTGGTATTCAAGGTTGGCGGCAACCTCGCACCATTCCGGCTCGCTGTTGCCAGCGATGATCGAGAACAGCATGTAGTCATGGCCGGTGATGGACAGCACATGCTGCAGCTGCGGCATGTAGTAGACTGCCTTGTCACGCAGCCGTGCGTCACTGCTGGTGTGCTTGGTTTCTACCGGCACACCCTTGCCGACATGCACCCCGTCGAGGTGGGCGAACATGACGGGATAGTCAGGCGCATAGAAGCGCTGCATCGGGCGCTCGATCTGGCAGGCATACTTGCGCTCGAGCCAGTCGAGGTGGAACGTCTCGGTGTAGATGCCCAGCTGCACACGAAACACGCCGGACAAATCTTCCGGCTCGGTCTCGCCTACCTTTTCCATGTAGAGGCGGTGCCAGTCGCCATCCATGATGCGCTTGGTGTCGGATGAACCGATGCCCTCGCTGCGGTTGGCGCGGATAGTCTCAAGGGATGCCATGTTTCTCTCCTGTGGTGTTGATACTACTGCATACATGCAGCATTTCAACTACAAAATAATGCGTCAGCGCAGGGTGAGGATCGCGCGCTCAGCTTGGCGGCGCGCGGTCTGAAGCACGGAGCGGACAGCATCGATCCTCTCCTGTTCTTCCTGCCCTGCTGCAACAAAGTCAGCCGGCAAGGGTAGGCGCGGCCACTTGTGGGTGGTGATCAGCTTGTTGCGTGCTGCCTTGAACACTGGGCCAGGCATCTGTGCCAGCGCCAGGATATAGAGATCAAAGCCGAGATCATCAGGCACAGGCGCTTGGAACAGCGAGGCCATAGCTTCGACAGTCTTGATGATGGTCGCCTTGGTGGCTGGCCTCATCCATGTTTCGATAGCGTTAGCGTCCCGATCAATGTCCGCTATCACTATCTGCAACGAGCCTAAGGTGTGACCGACCGGGCTCTCGCGTTTGTGATACGCCGTGCCGATCCATTGCAGCGTTGATACGCTCAGCATTTGTCGAGCGGACCCGATCCAGCCGAGTGGCAGAGTGGGAGCGCGCTGCAAACTTGGCATCGTTGCGGATCCAGTTGCGCCAGCTGGCGCGCCAGTCTGCTCGACGCTCGGCTTTGCTAATCCAGTGATCACGGAACCTATCGGTTGCATTGGTCAAGTCCTCTCGGGTGAACAGGGGGAAGTTGTCGTGCGCCCACTTCCAGAGATCAGCATCGGGATGCCAGTCCTCGGTTATGCTGCTTAGTTGGGCGCGCGCCCTGTTAGGCTTCTTTGACGTTTCTAATGACGGTTCGGGTGTCATGGTGACACTAGGGGTAGTGTCATGGTGACACTTTGGTGGTGTCATGGTGACACTAGTTAAAGTGTAGCTGTTGCTAGTGGTGCCACGCCGGGTGCGTTCGATCAGGCGCCCGGTCTCAAGCTCGGCCAGCGCACGGATCACCGTCGAGCGGGATAGTCCGGTGCGCTGTTCGATGCGGCTGATGCCAGGCCAGCAGTGACCATGCTCATCGGCATGGTCGGCCAGTGCCAGCAGCACCAGCTTGGCACTCGGGTTTGGAGTGGACTGGTTGAAGGCCCACTCGATGGCAGCAATAGCCATGCCGTTCTCTCCTACGGTATGCGGGTTGCCCACTTGTCCACCTCACCAGCTGGGATCTCGATGATCTTGATGCCGTGCATGGCCTCGACCATCTTCCGCTTGAGCTTGTAGATGGGCATGACCATGCCCTTCACATCTTCAACCACGCTGCGCTGCTCCCGGCCGAGCTCGTCGAGCACACGGTATTCAAAGTCAGCGATGTAGTTGAACATGTGCTGGTTGTTCAGCGCCACACGGAAGGGGATCTGGCAGCGCAGCGTGTCGATCAGGCCGGCAGCCTCGAGTTCACGCAGCTGCTTGTAGCGCTTGAGTTCTGCCTGGCTGGCAAACCAGAACCCATCGTAGTGCTCGCCCTTGGCGTTATACTTCCCCTTCTTGGGGCCGGGTTTCTTTTTGCGGACGGTGATCCCGACACGTCCAGCTGCGGCCGAAGTCTTGCGACCAGCACGGGAAGGTGTCGCATCCGGGCTGGGTGCAGCGTCGGTTGACGGGTCGAGCGGCGGGCTTTCCAAATCTATTGCTCCTCATATACTGACAGCTGCACGCCGAGCGCCTTGCACCAGCACATGAGGAAGAACGCACCGGGCAGACGCGCCGCGGTTTCCCACTTGGCGACCATCCCATCTGACACACCAAGCCGATCGTCGAGCGCCTCTTGGCTCAGCCCTCGGGCTTTGCGCAGGCGGACCAGCTGCTCGATCAGCGTGCGGTAGTGCTCACGTTCTTCATTGGACAACTGCCGGCTGACCATTGCTGGTCGTTGTCCTGCCTCCTGCATCATGCTCGGCCCCGCCTTTCTTGATGATCCTCCGCAGGAACGAGGCCACCTTGGTCGCCGTTTCGTAGCGCAGCTCGGCGCCGTTGATCGTGCGGTAGTAGGTGGAGCTAGGCACCCCGGCCTTGATGAAGGCGTGCAGCAGGGAGACGCGCGCCTGGACAGCCATCGCCTCAAGCTGGGCGAGGTAGGAAACAAGGCGGATCGGAGTGTCGTTCATGCTCATATGCTTTCGAGTAATGCACGAATGCAGTTAGATCAAGTGAGTATGCAGGCAGAACAACACTCCGCAGCAACCGCCAGTTAGGTATCATTCTCCGGCTTGTCGGCGACAGCCTGGTTGTATTCAAGCTCGGTCATATCGACCAGCTTAACCGTAATCAGCTCAGTAAGCGTGGCTACGGTTCTTTTGTCGTTCTCCAGTGCGTGCACTGAAAAGTGGAAGTCGCCGTTATAAACGGTGGTGTAACTCGGCTCGCTCATCAGCCACTGCGCAAGGGCAAAGTTTTCTGGCGTCGGGTCGAGCAGCATGTATTTGTAACCAACATGCACGCGAAGCACTTGCTTGGTCTTGGTCTGGATCTTAAACATGAGGGTATTCTCCTTAGGCAAAGCGTGTGAGTTGCTGCGCCTTTGCACTGATCACGCTAAGCTCAGTGCATAGGGAATGTGCGAGGTCTGCGGTGCGTCCACGCAAACCAACACTGCATAGATGCAGCACTAAAGTCTGCGCTTCAGCTTGGCAAGCGTTGATCGCATCGCACATGTTGATCATTTCGTTGGCGAGCTGACAAGACTAGCCGGCGGCCACACCTCAGCGGTGTGGACCAGGGTCAGGTGTCCCATCTATCTCTCCCAAAAAGAGCGGCAGTTTTTAGGGATCTCTGCCAACCCAGATTTTGTGGTGCTTACCTATCCCCTGCCGCCAGCTACCTCGGACTAAATGGGGGTGTGCGCTGGTATCTCGAGACAATCCCACGCGGATCGATTAGATCCTGGTGTTTGAGTAGATTGCCCCGCCTCATTCACGGCTTTTGATGGACAGCTCAACGCGCACCCGTTCGAGGATTATATGCGCGGCCTGTCTGATCTAATTCATTTTGTTCTCCTCTTATTGGTTCAACGTGGAGTGCTGAGCATCGCCACGCTGAGGACGACGAGCACGCCAAGTGCGGCGCCCGAAGCGAGGACGGTGATCAGCGCAATCACTGCGTCCCATTTCTGTTGGCGCTTGAGTTTGCGCATGGCCTCACGCCGGGCCATGATTTCGTTGAAGTGGTGGCGATGATGCTCGATCATTTCGTTGCCTCTCATTTCATTTCGTTGGAGCGCAGCTGTCCCTCTGTCCGCAATGGACTAGGCCCAGCGCACCTTGGCCGGCAGTGAGCCGGGCCTGTGTCCAAGGTTGGACCAAGCAAAAAAGGGGGAAGGGGGCCTGGCCGCTAGGCCAAGCCCCCGACAGGTCAGGCGTTACAGCCGCGACATGCGATCAGCGTGGGCGTTCGACGCCTTCGGCTCGGCCGTGCTCAGCGCCCGCCGCTTGGCGCGCGCCGCCGCCTCGCGCATCGCCTTCGTCTCATACTCGGCGCCCAGCGCATCGAAGTGGGCGTCCTGCGCAGCGGTGTATGCCCGCACCAGCAGCGCCCGCTGATACTCGTAGTTCTCCTTCCAGCCCTGGGCCACTTCGACTTCGCGCTGGGTGGCTGCGCCCTCGGCTTCGGCGTTACGCTTGGCGCGCAGCTGCGCTGACGCACTCGCTACCTTCTCGGCATTGAACTCGAGCATCGTCTCGAGACGCTGGCAGATAGTGCTGGTCAGGAAGGACTGCAGCGACCGCAGCGAATTGACCATCTCGATCTCGCCGGTGTCCTCGACGCCTCGCGGCAGATCGACGTTGATCGGATAGAGCTTGCCGTTGTCGCCACGGCGGCGGAGTTCCATCTCGACAAACACTGACGAGAGGCTGTCGATCGCCGCGTGGATCCCGGCAGTGATGCTCTCCTTGGTAGGAGCGGCGGTCAATTCGCGGTGGCCTTCAGCGGCACGCACTTCGGAGTTGATGACGTGCTCACCTGCCAGCTCACGGCCAGCTTCAGCAACGGCGACGGTCTTGTTCGAGGTCTTGGTCATAATCTCTACTCTCATTTCTCTATGGGGATGGTGGTGCGAGGCGTCCGTTGCCTCGCCAGCCGGGGCGACGACGCCTTGCAGCGCCGTCCCCCTCGTCTCTCTCATTGCTTTCCGCCCTGGATCTCCAAGTCGCTGCCGCACATCGGGCAGCACAGCTTCGCACCTTCCTCGATGCCTTCGACGATGAAGTCCTCGTCCTGCGCCTGGTCGAAGAAGTAATCCTCGACCTCGGCCCAGCTGGTGCGAAGCACGCCGCCGAGGACGGCAAACTCTTGTTCGATCTCGATGGTCTGAATGGTCATGATATCTACTCCTGTCAGTCGCCATCACCGTGATAGCGACCCACAGTTCAGATCACGGCCGCACGTCCGGTGCTGAAGGGGGTTCACTCGGCCAGGGGCCGACGATTGTGCCGCCTGCAAAGACAAGGAAATCCGCTGTCGGACTGCATTGCAGGGGGCACAATCGCCCCTTCACTCCGGAACGGACGTGGTATCCTTCGCCGTCGCGCGCGCGGTGCCCCCTCGCTGGCGCGAGGACGGGCCGGGAAGCCGGGTTCCCTGCTCCGCAGGGGTGGGCTTCTCTCGGCCCGGAAACCTAGTGCTTGGGCAAGGCCAACAGCCGAATGCGACCAGCATTCAGGGCTGTGGTAACAATGCCGGCCGAAGGCCGTCATCGACTTGCCCGCACAGGTTTCCCCGCAGCACGCACAGCGAGGGTCAGCTATAGTCTGGCTCGCCAGACACCCTCGGCGCGAACAGCCCGGAGGGCCGCGCCCCGAGCGCGCGTCAGTTTAGGCCTACCAATCAAGGGCTAAGGACTAGTCCATTGACGCCCTTCCAAGGGCAAGGCTTCCTCGCGCGCGCCCTTCGTCGATGCCTTTGTCAGTAACGGTGGACATAAGGAACAAGCCGCTCTCGATGCTGGCTATTCGAGAGAGACCGCCCGCGTCCAAGCCTATGAGCTGCTTAGTAAACCACACGTCATGCAAGCCATCGTCAGCCGAACCATGAACGAACTGATCATGCAGTCACCGGTAGCTGTGCAACGCCTACATGACCTTATGGATGCGAAATCAGAGTATGTTCGGCTTCAGGCAGCACAGGATGTTCTCAACCGTGTTGGCATCAAGGCACCAGACCGTGTGGACCACAGAGTTCATGGCGATGTGACGGTGAACATCGATCTGAGCTGAGGGGGGAGGGGGTTGAAAACAGGGAGTGTGGGATTGCGAGGGGCCCACCACACGCAATTTTTCTCCCCAAGGTCCGCACCCCTTCTGATATTTTTTGGTGTGAGAAAGGTTCGAAGATGGGTTTGTCGTCGATGATGAAGTGGGAGGATCGGCAGCGGCTTCGAGCGATTGTGCGCCGGGTGCATCTTCGGTTTCTGCCTGAGAGCCTGCTCACGGATTATGAGTGCGACAAGCTGATTGACAGTTTCTCGGAGGAAGTGATCGAGGCGAACTTGAGGGCTGGGCGGGAAGTGGGGTTGGTGTCGTGAGGGGGATTGGGACGCCGCGCCGGCCCAAGCGGACGCAGACGGAGAATGAGAAGATCCTCTCGAACGTCTCGAAGTATATTGTGCCTGGTGGTGGTGCTGCTTGGGGTGGGATCACCGGGACGCTGGCGAGCCAGACGGATTTGAATGCGGCCTTGGCTGGAAAGCAGGCTGCGGGCAGTTATGCGGCTGCGTCACATGGTCATGTCATTGCCGATGTGACGGGGTTGCAGACTGCGCTCGATGGCAAGCAGGCGGCGGGCAGCTATCAGCCGCTGGCCACCGTGCTGACCAACACCACCGCGGCATTCACGACTGCGCAGGAAACCAAGCTCTCCGGCATCGCAACTGGCGCAACAGCCAACCAGACTGACGCTTTCCTCCTCAGCCGGGCTAACCACACCGGAACCCAGGCTGTCGGAACCATCACCGGCCTCGGCACCCTTGCCACCCAAAACGGCACCTTCTCTGGGACATCCAGTGGCACGAATACCGGCGATCAGACCATAACCCTGACCGGCGACGTCACCGGCAGCGGGACGAGTTCGTTTGCGGCAACGATCGCTAACGGCGCGGTGTCGCTGGCCAAGATGGCGAACATGGCGACCGGCTCCCTGATCTACCGCAAGACGGCAGGTGCTGGCGCGCCGGAAGTGCAGACCCTCGCCACGCTCAAGACCGACCTCGCGCTGGCCACTGTCGCCACTTCCGGCAGCGCGGCGGACTTGACCGGCAACCTTGCTGTGGCGCGGCTCAACAGCGGCACCGGGGCCAGTGCCTCGACCTTCTGGCG
>JAJTFU010000002.1 GCA_021299075.1 Novosphingobium sp.
AGCTTCTCGTCCTTGTCGATGCGCGCGGCAATCGTCGCCTGCACATCGGCCAGCAATTGCTCGGTGTCCTCGCGGCGCTTCTCGCCCTTGGCAAGCAGGTCGTTGCGGGTCGCCTCCATCTGCGCGCGGCGGTCGGCGGCGTTCTTCTCGATCTCGTCGAGCACGGCCTTCAAGCCCTCGTCGGCCGGCAGTTCGTCGTCGAGGCGCTTGTCCATCCAGTCAAGCAAGCGCTGCTGCTGGCGGGTCAGTTCCGCCAGCTCGGCAATTTCGTTCACGCTAAGCCCGGCTTCATCAGGCAAGAGATTGTCGAGCAGGACAATCTGCTTGTCAGGATTAAACACAATAAAAACGTCCGACGCCGCGCCAATCATGTTCTTGGTGGCAGGGTCGCTAATGCTCCTCAGGATCAGCCCGTCAGCGCCATGCTGCCGAGCCAACGGGATCAGTTGGGGGTTGATAATCGACCAGTTGTTGAACGTGCCAAACACCTCGGCAAAGTCCAGCTGCTGCCCATTTGGCAGCGTCACTGTCTTGGTCGCATTATCGTATTCCAGCGGGCGCTGAAGATTAAGATGCGCCTCGCGGACAACACCATCGCCGCCGCCCGCTTTGGCATAATCATCAGCCAGTTCTGAATTGGCGGTAAACCAGACTGCACCACGCTCAGATGCCTTCTGCTTAAGCGCGGTATCACCCCAATCAAACGTCAGCATCAGCTGGCGCACAGCCTTAGAAAGCGGGGTTTCCTTGCGGCCCCGCCCCTTGAACTTGTCAAAGTTTTCGCTTGTGCCGTGAAATACCACCAGCGGCTTGTCGTCAGGTCCGACCACCCGCGTCCCGGCAACCGATGCGGTAAGTTCTGCGCGGCGCGTAGCGCGCCGTTCTGCCTTGACGGTTTGCCCTTTGGCAGACAGTTCCTCAAACCGGGCGATCATCTGCCGACCGCGCTCGGCACGCCGAGAAAGCAGCTTCTTGAAGCCCTCAGCCGATCGAATGGCGCCGGAAGCCACGCCCTTCTCCATTGCTTCATCAAAGAAGCCACGCACCAAGTCTGCGCCCTCTTTGACAAACGGGTTGTCCGCCTCGATCCGGTCTGACTTGTGCGCCCGGAAGATTGCGTCCTTGAACTCCTCGTAATTCAACTTGCCATCAGCGCGGCTCCCCTTGCCAAAGAACTCGGCGATCTTCTGCGGTGCCGTGGCAAGGTTCAGGCCCATGACCTGCATCCCGCCATCGCCGCCTGTCAGGTAGCGCGAATAGATCTGGTTGAGCTTGACGCTGAAATCAGCCGCTTGCCCGCGCCACAGCTGCGAAGCAAGATAAGCGGACATTTCAGTTGGCAGCTGCTGCCGGTTACGCGCCGACAGCGTGCCGTAGTCACCGGCCACAGCATCGGCAAAGTCCTCGACCGCGCGCACGCCCAGGTTCTTGAGCCGCCCCCACAGGGTTATCTTGGTCTGGTTTTCCAGCCCATAAGCAGGCGCAACGCCCACCGCCGCATCGCCACTTGGACGCGCGACAAAGCCCGTGCCTGACTGAATGATTGGCTCGGCATCGCTGGCAGTCTGGCCCAGCGGGCCGCGCTCCATGACCTTGAGCTCAGCGGCAAAGCGTTCGCCCAGGTCGCGCGCATTGGCCCGGCCATAAGCCCCGACCGCGCCCGACAGCACGCCGCCAAATAGCGTCCCATAAAGAACATTGTTCCAGCTTTCCTCGGCGGTAGCCGTAGGATCGACCTGTTGGCGCAGCAGCTCCTCGGCGGTCAACGTTGCGCCAAAACCGGCGCCACCCTTAAGCACGCCCTTGGCAAAGCCTGCGCCCATCACACCCGGCAGCGGGATCACGTTGACCGGGTTTAATAGCTCGGACAGCATCAGGCCGCCAAAGCCCAGGTTGGCCTCGACGTTGGCGCGGCGCTGCTTGTTCTTGTCGATCCGCGCCTTCATCGCATCGGCTTCGGCACGGTGATAGGTATGGATAAACTCGTCGGTGTAGGCTTCGTAGCCTTTGAGGTAATCGCCCTCGTAAGGGTTGAAGCGGCCGCCATCAGTGCCGGCCATCAGCATGTCATAGGTGCGCCCAGCAGTCTGATAGACCGGCTGCAGCGTGACCGCATCCCACAGCGCGCTTCCCCAGGTTGACCAGCTATCGTCGGGCGCGTTGAGCGGCGCGACAGGAAGATTGTCGCCAACGTAGAGCGGCGTGTCTTGCTTACCCTCAGCCACGGCTCAGCCACCGCTTGGCCTGAGGCAAGTGGTCACGAAGCATCCGTTGCACATGGCTACGCACAGTGTCCTTGCCTCCGTTGTCACTGGCCCCATAACGACCGGGCGATCCAGCATTGATCGTCGAGTAAAGATCAAGAATGTTCATGCCGCGCTTGAAGCCGCGCTCGCGCAGGAAGCTGCCAATTGCCTGCGCCCACTGCTGGGGAGTGGCGTCCTCATAACGCTTGCCGCCGAGCAAGGGCTTTAAGTGCTTCTCGCGCTCAGGTCCGCCAAACTGGATCAGGCCAAAATGATTGTTGTCCTTGCCGCCCCACACATCGGGATCAAACTTGCCGCCCGTTTCATAAGAAATGACGGTAGCCACATGATCTGGCCGCAGCCCAAACTCAGAAGCAATAGCCCGAGCGACACCCGGCCAGTTGTTGGCCGCGCCACCCAGTATGCGCCCCTGCGCCTCTGGCGGTGCAACGTCGCGCACATCGACGTTGAACTTGAATGGGCCAGCAGCAGCTTCATCGCGAGCAGCTTTGAGACTGGCAGGTAATCCACCCACCACAGATGGATCTAGCCCACCCCCGCTTCCCGGCATGTAAGTGCGCGGCGCAGCGCTCTTGATGCGCTCATCACGTTGCCACTTAGCGGCATCCCGGCTCTTGAAGTGGGCATCGACCTGGCGCTGCAGCTTGGCTTGTGCCCGACCAAACTCAAGCTGGATCGGCATACCCTGCTTGTCCATGAACACGGTCGGCGGGTTGCCTTTCTCCGGATCGAAATACATGATCGCATACTGCTGGCCGCCAGCGCCACTCTTGCGGCCGGTCGGCTGTAGCCAGACGTTCTTGCCAAGCATTAGGTCCTTTTGCTCAGGCATCCCCGGCAACTGCTGACCACCCCAATTCTTGATCGCCTCGCCAACATAGGGAGCGACCCAGGCATCCGTCTGCTGGCTCGGGTTCTTCCAGTCGCGCACAGTCGGGACCATTCGGTCCTTCTCAATCCAGGCATCGCCACCCTTGCGGGCATTGGTGAGCGCACTGTCGAGCGTGTAGCGGCTCTGTGTCCAAGCCCGCTTTGAAGCGCACCCCGGCCGACTTGCGGGCGGTGTCGATATCGACGCCCATTGCCACCTGCTGCGCAACGTCCAGCTGGATCGCGTCTTGTGCCTGCGGGTTGAGCGTGGCCCAGCGCACACCCACCTCGTCGTCGAGACGGTCGAACAGGATGGCATTGTCCTTGTAGCCGCCAACCTCACGCAGCTTGGCACGCAGCTCATCACTTGGTTTGCCTAGCCCCGCGCTGGTCGCGGTGCGCGCGCGGGCAATAGCATCAGCCGGGCTTGCTCCCATCCGGCGAGCCGCCGAAAAGTGATAAAGGTAAGCGCTATCCTCGGGCTTGAGCAACGTCTCGGCAATGTTGACGTTCTGCCCGTCCCGGCCCAGCATGTTCTGCATGGTCTGGTAGAGCGGCAGGATCCGTTCAAGCTCGGCACCGGTGCGCGCACTCATGTTGCTGAATGCCTGCTTATACATTTCGTCAGGCAGGTCAGGCGAACGGTGGTAAGCCCGGACCACACCTTCCGGCGACATGAGATCCACGCCTTCCATTGCGGCCCACGCCTGCCAGGCGCCAGCCTTCTCCTCGCCGCTTACGCCATAAGCAAAGTTACCGCCCAGCGGCACAGAGGCAAAGATATCGAACGCCTCATTCTTCTTCTCGTCCTCGGCCTCCTCCGCTCGAGCCATGCTTTCACGCTGGCCAATCTTCTGTTCCAACATGGTTCGCACCTTGCTGTCAGGGATCAGGGCGCGCAGCTTCTCGCCATTATACTCCTTGCCGCCAACGATCACGGTCCAGTCTGGATTGTCGTTCTCGTTGAGCATCAGCATTAGCTTTTGCAGATCATCGGCAAACAGGGTGCCTTCGCCCATGTCGCCGCGGACTTCCTTCATAAAGGCACCGCCAGCTGCAATGCTGGTAAAGCTGCCCTCCAGTGCCGCCAGTTCTTCCGGCGTGCGCATCCGTAGCTGGACAAGCCGCTCCATTGCTGCTTTGGCTTCACCCTTGAGCCGGTCGCCTTCAGCCGCACTGCCGATAGTATAGGCTTCAAACGCATCGCTTGAGGACTTCTCAACCTTGGCAGCAAAGCCGCGCTCCATCAGTTCCGTTTCTTGCCGGAGCCATGCGTTGCTGGAAGCCAGGTCGCGCTGAAGAACCTCCCGGTTAAGCGCCTCCATCACCTCGGCTTCGACAAACGGATCAACCGCGCCAAGCACACCCGAGACATAGTTCTCAGCAAGATTGCGGCGATCTTCCGGCGTCAGGCCGATGTTGGCCGGGTCCGAATAGATCTTGTTGAACTCTACCTGTGCATCATAGACAATCAGGTCTTTGTATTGATCGCGCTTAGCCGCATCGAAGGCTGCAACATAGGCATCGCCGCCGCCCTTTGGCGCATCGGGCATGACATAGTTGCCGTTCTCGTCCTTGCCGATCACGGTGCGCGCGGCATCAACCGTGCCTTGCTCGATTGCTTTGCGCTTGAGGCGCGGCTCCATGACCTGCATGGCAGTCCCGGCCAGGCCGGTGATTGCATCGCCCACATCGGCAATGCGACCAACACCCTGCTGGGTAATCCCGGCACCATCCGAGTCGTGGCTGTGCCGCGCGGCGTGGCCTTCGGTGTGTTGTAGGTCTGGTAGAAGTTGCCGATCTGCGCCGCGCTGCCGGCAAAGTTGATCAGTGAACCCGCGATCGAAGCCGTCTTGTTCATGCCCACAATGTCACGGTTGAGCCGGTTGACCCGGATCTCGTCAGCCATGCGGTTCTGCCCGCCCAGGAAACCAAGCCGGATATTGGCAAGGTCTGTGCGCAGCGCCTTCTCCTCAGCTGGCGCAATGCCCTGCAAGAAGCTCATGTTCTCACCAACGCCCGACGCAGCCAGTGCCGCAAGGTTGGCAGCGCGCTGGCGGCGGTAATCTTCTGCCCGCTGCACAGCGGCTTCCTGCGCCTGCAACGCCTCCATCTGGCGCTGCTCGAGCATCTGCTTGCGCTGCAAGTCCAGCATGTCCTGCTGGGCCCGCGCATTGGCGCTTGCCGCCGAAATCGAAACGACCGTGCCAGCTGCTGCTGTAGCTAGGCTGGCAATTGCCAGAACCGTTGCTGAAATGCACATCAGACCATTACCTCCAGCTGCAAGCCGATGATCGTGCAGGCCAACGGTTCGCTCTGCGTGATCGTGACGACTGCGTTTTTCTGCCAGCCCAGCAGCCAGAACTCGTAAGTGCCAGTGACGGGATCAGGTGCGAGTGATAGATCATCGGTCACTTGTCGCAGGATCAGGCGGTTGCCATCAATGGACACGGCTAGCGTCGAGTGCAGCCCGACGATCACCCGGTTGATCCGCTTGGGAATGCCCATCATTGGGCCGGTTGCCAGCTGCACATTAATCGGCAGGATCTCGACCGCAAAGGTGTAGTCATAACCCACCGTGATCTCGGTCACGGACACCGGCAGGGTTAGCTCGCCAGCACCGCCAACCGTGAAGGTGCCAAGGTGCAGCCCGCCCGAATTGACCGCCACGGTCTTGCCGAAATAGATCGCCCCCACCGTCCAGCTGTCGCTTGCGGCCCCGGTGTAGATAGTCGCCCCGTCCAGCGCCTGTCCGCGATCGGCCGAAACAGCCTCAAGCCGGTAGGTTCCGCCGCGCAGCACGGAGAAATAGATCGTTTCGCCCACCACGCAGACGCTATCGAAGCTGCCAGCCGTATCCCACGGCGTCCACCCAGCCAGGTTCTCAGCGCGGGCCGAATGAAACACCGCCGCCTTGCCAGTCTCGTTGACCAGCAAGGCATACTGCTCAGAGCGATCGGTAGTGCCGAACAACACCGCCATGTCCTGTGGCTGGCTGACAATGTGCGAGGAGAGGATGTTGAGGTTGGTGCTCTCGTAGCCGCCGCGCGCCTCGTTATACATGAACTCGCGCACCGCAGTCCCACTGCCCTGCACATAGAGCGTTGCTCCGTCCAAGGGGAGCGGGCAGACCGACGAGCAACCATAGGGCGTCTGCCGGCGAATGCGCATCGTCACCGGCGTCAGGGTGCCGTTGTTGGGCGGCGGCGCAAAGAACTCACCCAGGGCCGTGAAGATCAGCAGATCGCGGTGGCTGACAAGGTGGCGAATGTTGGAGATATCCTCCGCCCCCACCGTCACCTGGATGCTGTCGCTATCCAGCCCCTCGCCCACATCGAAGTTGAAATACTGGTAGATTACCGAGGACCACAGCCCGTCAGGAATGCCGGTCGTGCCGCCGAACCACAGCCGCCCCTCATGGAAGCAGACCGCGCCCGGCCAGCCATTGCGTTCGCAGAACACCGGCTCTGTCCAGTCGGTCGTGGCAATTGCCGAGCCGGTATATTGGACCGAAGGCCCGCCGCCATCCTCGCCAATCGTGGCGCTGCCGGCCGTGCTGATCGAATAGCGGTTGTCGTCCAGCACCGTAATCGTGAAGGTGCCATTGAGCTGGGCAGAAGTAACCCCGCCAACATCCGACGCGCCGCTGATCGTGATGCTGGCCCCGGTAGCAAAGCCATGCGCAACATGCGTGACCTCGACCACGCCTGAGCCCAGGTTGGTGCGGAACGGATCCGGTTCGTAGCGCCCGACGATCGTGCCCTGCACCGTGGCTGTCAGGACAGTGGTGCTGGTGTAGCCGGTGACAGCAAGCTCGACATCCTTCCAGCGCAGCCGCTGGCCCACCATGTCAGAGGTGAACACGGCAGCATTGGCGGTGACGGTGACAGAACCTGTCACCCCTGAGCAGCTGATCGTGACCGGATCATCGACAAACTTGTAGTAGGGCTGGTAGATCTTCTGGCCGTTCGACGCCTGCGTGAAAGCAAAATCAGCCACGGTAAAGGTGGACAGGCCGGTGCGCTTGATCACCTGCGGCGACCACGCCTGATGGCAAACAAGCATCGTGTCCGCGACCTGGGTATAGGTCAGCTCGAACAGCTCGTCGGTGGTCCAGTTGCAGCCGCTCGTCACGCTGGTCAGCAGCGCGCCAGCTAGCGAATACACATCAAGCCGCCCGTTCGACAGGCACAGAACGTAGCGCTCAGCAGCCGAAAACTCGAAGGCCAGCAGCCGGCCACGGCCAGCAAGGTTGGCAAGGTGCAGGGTGCCAGGGCGCCGCGCCACACCGCCCGTCGAGAGCAGCATCCCGTTGCGCAGCGACTTGGCCCCGTTCTGGTAGGCCCCGGTATCCACGCGGAACAGCATCAGCGGATCCAGCTCACCGCTCGAGAAGTTGGTCTGGAGCTGGTGGATCGGCATCAGCGGCCTCCTACACGGCTACGGCCCATCCGTCCGGTGATCAGGCCCTTGGTCGGCAGGTCTTGGCTGGTGCGCGCCTGCGCATCGAGGTTGCGGCACAAGGCGGCATGGCGCAGCGCGCGCTTGTCGAGCAGGTCAGCCAGGTCCGGCTTGGCCGCGATCGATAGAGCGAAGTGGCTGGCCATCTGGATTTGCAGCAGCATTGCAAACCACGGCGGAAAGCGTGCCTCGTCCACCCGGTAGACGCCTTCGAGATAGACCTCATCGTCAGCCTGGGCATCGCAGAAGATGCGGTCCTCGTAACGGTCGAAGTCAATCGCGCGGTCATTCACCAGCACGGTTGCAGGCTGCAGGCATTCGGTTGGCAGCTGATAGGCCGCCGACCAGCGCGAAGCGGGCGCATCAACCAGTCGGTCAATCTGCTCGATGCCGGTGGCAAAGCGCCAGCGGTAGCGGGACAGGTGATCCTGCACCGTGCTTTCATACAGGTTGGCTGAAACCAGCGCCTCGGTCGTGCCATCCACAAACGAGGTAATGGGGGCAGCTCCCACCATCACCAGTCCCCGGGCGCAAATGTCGATAGCCGTGCTCATGTCTCAGCTCCCAATGAAAAGGGCCGACCGCGGGAGAGGACGCGGCCGGCCCAGTTCTGAAACCGCCTCAGGGCAGCTCCAAGTTAAGTGGCGGTGACGCCTTCGGTCGCGGTGGTCGTCACGGTCGCAGCGCCATCAGCACTGGTAACGGTGATCACATCGACCTTGGGGGTGCCGCCCGTTTCCGAGACAACGATGATAACATCCCACTGGCGCAGGTTGTCGGTCACAGCGTTGAAGTAACCCGAAGCAGTCACGGTGGCGATCGCGTCAGCGGTTTTGTAGATGTGCAAGCCGGGGTTTGCGCCCGCGATCTTGAACAGCGAGGTTGCAGTCAGAGCCATGTCGACTTCTCCTTAAGCGTCGTAGGCCTGGACCTCGAACACACCAGTCGTGTCGATCAGGACAGCGCCCTGCGACATGTAGCTGGTGCCGAGGTGGGCGACCTTTTCGGGGATGTAGTTCAGTTCGGTAACGACTTCCGCGCCCGAAGCATGGCCGAGGCAGTTCTTGTGCCAGGCAAAGTTCTTGCGAATGCTCGTTGCAACCGGCAGACCCGAGTGGGTGAAGAACATGAAGCCCATCCACCGACGCGCAACCATGCCGCCCTTGTAGGGCAGATCGTCCGAGCCAACGTAGTCCGCCGAGGCGAACGCAGCCAGGCCCAGCAGGTCGGTCCAGCCACCGGGGCTGATAGCAAAGTAACGCTCGCCATCATCGGGAATGTCGTTGTTCCCCATGGTTTCGAACACCACGTTGACCTTGGTCTGGTTGAGGCCGGTCGTGCCGCCTTCGCTCTGCGTGTTGCTGGTGGCGTCCAGCTGCGTGATGATCAGGTCATCGGTCTTGCGGCCGAGTGCAGCCGCAGCCGACTGCGTGACAACACCGCGCTCGTCGATATTGATCTTCAGCTCGTCGAGCTTGTCGATGTAATCGGCGGCGTAGTAGTCAGCCAGCGTGCATTCGACCGGGGTGTGGTCGATCGACATGACCGGCACGTTGCCGTGACGGGACTTGGTGCCAGCGCTGCCCTTGCCAACCTTCTGGAAGGTGGTCGAGGTGCCCTTAACGTTGTTCTTGTTGCGAACGGTATTGCGGAGCTTGGAACCCATGCGCTGATAAGCCATGTGAACCTCGCTCTCGAACTGCTTCACGAACGCGTCGGAAATATCCATCGCCATGAGAAATCCTTTCGAGGAAAGTGGGGTCCGGTTATCCGCTGCCTGGGTCTTGCCGGTTGTCCCTTGCGGGGCCAGTGTCGCCGTGCGGGCCTGAGCGTGATTTCGCGCGGGTCCGTGCTGGTCACAATGGACTAGTTGCGTTTGACCAGCACCAACCCCTCCAGCTGGTAGCCGAACCGCTCGAGGAAGCGCCGCGCCGGATCGGTATTGGTGCCGGTGGTCAGGCCCATCCGGATCTGGACCGTGCCCTTCGCTTCGGCCCAGGCTTCCATGTAGCGGATCAACCGCACCGCCGCCGTGGTCCCGCGCCACTGGGGGTGGACAAAGAATGCCAGATCGTCAGCCGTGCGTGCCGAGCAGAAAATCATGGGAGCGCTGCCCATCGCCAGAAAGCCGATGATCCCGGCCACATCGTCCACCGCCACCAGCCCCAGCCAGTCAGGATTGTCGAGGCACAGGGTAAACCATGCCTCGAACCGTTCATCTTCGAACGGATATTCCTGATAGGCCGGGGCCTCGGCCTGCATCAGCTGGCCCAGATAGAGCGCGCCGGGTAGGTCGCCCGGCTCGATCTCCCGAACGGTGATCACTTGCCACCATACTTCTTGGCAAAGAAGGCTTCGACCTTGGCAACCACTGCCGGGTCACGGTGCTTGGGATCGTAGTATTCCCGGCTGTCCATCAGCTTGCGGATCTCGGCTTCCTGCTGGACAAGGTCATTGCCGCCAGCATTGCCAGCATCGCCGGTTGCAGCCGGTGCGCCAGCCTCCTTCATCAACTCCTCGATCGCCTCAACGCCGGCCGCAGTGGTGCAAATCTGCGCAATCGCCGCAAACTTGGCGGGATCGCTGCCAAATCGCTGGTTCGCCCACAGCCCGACCGCTTCGGCGCGCTGCTTGCCGTTCTCGCCCAGCGCCTTCATCTCGGCATTGGCGGTTTCCTGCAAGCGAGACACCTCAGCTTCGGCATAGTCGGCAATGGTCTTGGCAAACTGGTCCTGCGACAGCCCGGTTTCGTGGGCGATCTTGCGGAACAGGCCCACTACCGGCGATGCGGCCAGCTGCTCGGCGTCGAGCGCGTCATGGCTGGGCAATTCGTAGGCATCGGGCGTCTCAGGACGCACGGCCAGGCGCTCGCCCTCCCATTGCTCTTTCAGCTGGTCGATCGACGCGCCGCGCATCTTTTCCAGCTCGACATAGGACTTGGCCAGGTTCTCAACGCTCGGACCTTCGGGCGTCCAGAACTTTTCCGGCAGCCAATCGGGCCGCTCGGCCGCTGGCGGGGTGCCGCTATCAGCTGGCGGGGTTCCGGCGTCCGCGTTTCCCTCGGCGGGCGGGGTGATCAGGCTCTCCTGGGTCATTCTGCTTACCTTTCGCAACACGCGCTTCAATGATGCCGACGAGGTAGCGCGATCCCTCGCGGTGACGCAGCTGTGCGTCCGTGATTTCAGGCCCCGCCACCATTTCGATGGTCACGGCGCGAAGATAAGACAGCACTTCGCGCCCTGCCGCCGAGCGGAACAGGGTGGCGAACAGCTGATTGAGCTCATCTTCCTGCGTGCGGGTGCGCGCGAGGCCGTCAGGCCCCAATACCCGGTCCGGCGCCGGGGATTTCCGGTCCAAGGCTCTCTCCTCCTTGCTGAATTGTCGAAATCTGCTGGGCCAGCTGCGCCCGGCCCTTCTCATCACGGCGCAAACGCTCGGGAACCCCGAACTTCTTGGCTGTATACTCGGCCACTTGCGCCCCATCGGTGTAGAGATTGACCATTTGCGGGCCATAATGGCGGCCAACCAGCCCCAACCAGCTATCGACCGCGTTGATATCCTCGACTGCCTGCGCCTGAGACAGCGGAGAGGTGGCAACGATCTTGACTTCGCGCCCGTTGACGGTCGGAAGCTCGATCAGGCCGCGCTTCTTGAGGATGAAGATCACCCGTTGCAGCACGCGGTTGACGAACTCGACCTGCAAGCGCCCGAATGCCGAACCAATCTGGCGCGACAGGTCGGCCATGCGCTGCGCTACCTCGGTTGCGCTCATCGGCGTGGTGTCAGGCGAGCCAAGCGTCTCGTTGAACAGCGCCTTCTTGATGTTGTTGCGCATGTCGCCCAGGATCAGCTGACCGACATTGAAATCACCCGCGCCGCCGACCTGCTGCAAGCCCGCGCTGCCCGGCGCAACCGGAATGATCGTGCCTGGAACGAGGCGAATGTTGTCAACCGACACAACCCCATCGTCCTCAGCGGTATAGACGCCGGCAATTGCCATCTCGGCGTTCTCGAGCGTCAGCTGCACGACCAGATTGGCAGTGCGCACGGCAGCAAGGCAGTTGAACAGCGGGCCGCGCCCCCATGCTTCGCCCGCAACCTTCGACCAGCGCCAGCCAATGTAAGGATTGGAGCCGGTGCCAGAGAGTGTGGCCTTGCGAATGATCTCCTTGTGTGCCGGCAGAAACACGCGCAGCTCGTTTGTCTCGGTCGGCTTCTTCCAGTCGCGGTAGATGCACAGCACCACATCGACGAGCGGATCGGTTTCCTTGTCCTTCTCGCTGGCGATCTTGCGCTTGAGTTCAGGCGGGATCACCGATCCAGGGTAGGCGGTTTCGATATGCGACAGGCGCACCTTGCGGCTGCGCATGTAGGTGTCGATCTTGTCGTCCGGCCCGGTGTCAATCAGCAGTTCAGGCAGCGGGACAGCGGTGAACACCACCGGATTGACCGCATCGCCCTCATTGACCTCGAGACAGGCCGTGCCAACCGCTGTGTCGATCAGGCATTCGTTGGCTTCCTGCGCTAGATTGGACGCCTGAAGGATCTCAAACACATAGTCCGTGACCTTCTCTAGTGCCTTGTTGATCTCCCCAACCTCTGCGGGGTCCACGTCGCTACCGGCAGCGAGTTCCGCCCAGCGGGCATAGTTCGGCATAAGCCCGGCCTGGATACGGCTCGCAAACTCGGGGGTCGCGACGACCGCGGTTTCGTCGAATACGTCAGGCGAAACCTGCCCCTGACCGCGCTCAAAGAAAGAAGTGCGGCCAGGCACAGCGTAATCATAGCATTCCTGATAGGTGCTCTCCCACGGCTGGCGTTTGGCGCGTGCGCGCTCGAGGCGGCGCAGCAGCGTTTCGATCTCGTCACTCATACCAGCTGCACATTGTTTAAGCGGGTGCTGCCGCCGAAGAAGCCGCCACCAGCACCGCCGCCGCTAAAACCGCCAATCAGGCTTGGCATGGTGCCGGTAAAGTCACCGCCACCACCGCCGCCGCCGCTAATGGGGACGCCCCCGCCGCCTGATCCGCCAGACGCTGCCGGGATCAAGGGTAGGCCGGAGCGCCCGCCACCAAAGAGGAAACCCGCGCCGCCCTTTGGTCCACTGATCAAAGAGCGCGCCCCCCACTGCCCGCGTGACCGGGCAACCGCTTCCTCTGTTCGCTTTTGCTTCTCGCGCCCAGCCATCATTGCCAGCTCGCGCTTGCGCTGCAGCCGCGCGGCGCGCGCTTCTTCCTCCATTGCCAATTCCTCGGCAGTCTTGGGGGCTGGCTTGGGGGCTTTGACACACATCGTAGGCGATAGGCCACGATGCGCGGCGCGTCACAATGGACTAGTCGCCCGGCGCCGGCTCGTTTGCCGCCAGCCCAGCACGTCAAAGCTCTTGCGTGCCACCACCGGCTTGGTGTTCGAGGTGTCGCCCAGCAGCAGCTTGCGGCTCTCCCCGCCCCCGCACATGCCATATTGCAGCGCGTCATGCGGGTGGCTGAACTTGTTCTTGTCGGGCCGATCGTCACCAGGATCGATCAGGAAGCCGGGCTTGCCTTCGATC
Organism: Novosphingobium sp.; assembly: GCA_021299075.1. GTDB lineage: Bacteria > Pseudomonadota > Alphaproteobacteria > Sphingomonadales > Sphingomonadaceae > Novosphingobium. Next base: position 13,150 of record JAJTFU010000002.1, read on the forward strand.
AGACGGGTGAGGCCAGCAGATACGGCCTCGATCCGGACCACCGGGTCATTGGTCGGTGCAGCGCGCGCCTTGAGGCCGGCAGTGCGCAGGATCTGGAACGGTGTCGTCTCGTCAGTCTGAGCGCGATAGTCGCCAGCCGGATCGCCCCATAGCTGGAAGGTGAAGCCAGGAAAGTTCTGCTGCATATCGCGGCGCAAGAGGTCGGCAAACTTGGCCGCGCCCATGTCCTGCGCCACCAGTTCGCGCAGGATCAGCCAGCGCCCGCGCACCAGCTGCATGTAGACCGCCGAAGGCGTCAGGCCAAAGTCGATGCCAATGATAATCGGGATGCCGGCCGCAGGAACCAGCGGCTCCTTGGCAACGTGCATGGCATAGTCGAAATCGGCATAGACCGGCTTGCCATCGTTGAGGCTGCCCAGCTCGTTCAGGACATAGACCTGGATCCAGCTGCGCGTCTTGCCCTTGATGATCGACGGGTAATAGGCGGGCGTCAGATTGCCCACGTTTTCGGCGACCGGGTTCATCTCGTAGCCGGTGATGATCCCCTCGTCGTCGCGCACCGGGCGCATCCCGCCCGGCTGGGTAAAGAACTCCCAGGTGTCAGGCTTGATCAGCATGAGCGCTTCTTCGCGCGTCAGGTGATCGGGCACCGGCGCCTCGCCCGCCATGATTGGCCACCAGTGATCTTCGTCCGGCGCGTTGGTATCGGCGATCACGCCATACCAAGTCGGCCCGCCATCTTTCATCGACGGGAAGCGGCCGACGCGCATGGTGCAGGCATCGACGATCGCCTTGGGCACTTCGCGCGCCTCGTTGATGAACACGCCGGTGAGTTCGAGGCTGAGCAGCTTCTTCACATCTTCCGGCTTGTCGAGCGCCAGGAAGATCACTTCCATGTCAATGTCGCCTACCTTGACGTGGTGCGTGAACGGCGGCGACCAGTTGAACTTGCCCCACACATCTTCGGGAAACCAGTCGAGCCAGGTCTTGATCGTCGTGGTCTTGAGCTGCGGGTTGGTATTGCGCACCACAGCCCAACGGGTCTTGCGCTTCCCGTCCGTTCCCGGCTCTTGCTGGCTGGCGCGGCGGAACATTTCGACGCAGCAGCACACAGACTTGCCTGAGCCGACCGGCCCACGCAGCCCCCGGAAGAATGCCGAGGACAGCATGAACGCTTTGGTGGTT
>JAJTFU010000009.1 GCA_021299075.1 Novosphingobium sp.
ATCTGGCAGAACGAGAAGAACGCCGGGCGCTATCGGATGCTGCTGTCGCAGGATCGTCTGCCCGCAAGCGGCGGCCTGATCCGCTCGGCTGATGACCAGCGCCGCGGTGCCGTGATCGAAGGAATCCTGTGCCAGGGCGAGGCGCGGCTCGATCCCGATCTGGCCAACGAAGTGCTGATGCGGCTGCTGCCGTTCATCGACCGTGAACTGGCCGAGCTTGATCACGGCACGCTGCGGTTGCTGCCCGAAGCGCTGCCCTATGCCCGCACTATCGCGGCGCTGTTCGACCCCTATCGCCAGGATTCGATCCGCCGGTTCAGCTCGGCGGTCTGACGTCTTGGCTGGCTCGCGCTGGCGCGATTGCAGCCTGCTGGAAAATCACGCATAAATTGCCCCAAGCCGGTCCGGTCCATGCGGCAGGCTGCGAACATGGGGGGCAGTCATGCCAACAATTACACCGCTGGGCTGGTTCCATACCGGCATTGCCATCATCGCGATCCTGGCCGGGATCTATGCGCTCGCCGTCCACAAGCTGATCAAGCCCGATCAGCGCTCTGGCCTGATCTATCTGGTCTGCACGCTGCTGGCCGCGGCGACATCGCTGATGATCTACAACCAGGGGACTGGGTTCGGTCCGGCCCATGCCCTTGGCGTGCTGACGCTGCTGGCCCTGGCGGGTGGGTTCATCGTGCCGCAGCTCCGGTTTCTGGGCGGGCTGATCCCCTATCTCCAGGCGCTGTGCTTTTCCGCCACCTTGCTGTTCCACATGATCCCCGCGATCACGGATGGGCTGCGGCGGCTGCCGGTTGGTGACCCGGTGGTTGACCGGATCGATGATCCGCTGCTGCGTGGGTTCTACCTGGCCTTCCTGGTCCTGTTTCTGCTGGGCTATGGCGCCCAGGTGCTGTGGCTGCGGCGCCAGCGATCAGCATAATTCCGGCAAAAAAAAGAGCGGCTGTACTGTGCAGCCGCTCCAGGTGGGGAGAAACGTTGGTAAGGAAGCCAGCTGGCTTCCGCCTTGTTCTCCTGATGGAACGGCCCTGCGTTCAGCGCTTTGACCAAAATCAACTGCGCGATTAAATTCAGCGCTGCGCCAGTTCGACCAGGCTGTCTGGCCCCAGCACCTGCGGCAGCTGCTCGGGGGTGCTGCTCCCTGCCGGATACCACAGGTAGAGCGGGATGCCCGCTGCGCCCTGGGCCGTAAGGAAACGGGTGATCGCCGGATCGCGCCGGGTCCAGTCGCCGCGCAGCACGATCACGCCAGCTTTCTGGAAGGCAGCGCGGGTCGGCTCGCGCTCGATCGCGACACGCTCGTTGACCTTGCACGAGAGACACCAGTCGGCGGTCATGTAGACGAAGACCGGCTTGCCGCTCGCCTGCGCTTTGGCCAGGGCCTCCTCGCTGAACGGCTGGGCGTCGAGCAGCCCGGCTTCGGCGGCGCTGGCGGCGGCCGAGCAGGACCAGGGCGGCGACCACGATCACCGCGATCAGGCCAAGCGCAAAGGCAAAGGCATTGCCGCCGATCCGGCTGGCCAGCCAGATGAGGGCCAGCGCGGTCAGGCCCATCGGCAGGGCCATCCAGTTGCGGAACTTGCCCATCCACGGCCCGGGCTTGGGCATCCGGCGGCGCAGCGCGGGAACCCAGGCGATGGCCAGGAACGGCAGGGCGATCCCCAGGCCCAGCGCGGCGAACAGCAGGAGGGCCGGCAGCGGCGGCAGCAGCAGCGCGGCGCCCATTGCCGCCGCCATGAACGGGCCGGTGCAAGGGGTGGCGGCAAAGGCGGCGAGCAGGCCGGTGGCAAAGGCGCCTTGCGGTGAACCCTCGCTGGCGAAACCCGGCACCATGAATTCGTACAGGCCCAGCAGGTTGGCCGTGATCGCCACGGCCAGCAGCAGCAGCGCGGCAACCACCAGCGGCTCTTGCAACTGGAAGGCCCAGCCCACTTCCTGGCCGGCCGCGCGCAGGCCCAGCAGCAGGCCGCCCAGCGCCAGGCAGGCGACGATCACGCCAGCGGTGTAGGCCAGTCCTTCGGCGCGGGCCTGGGCCTCGCTTTCGCCGGCGCGGGCCAGGCTCAGCGCCTTGAGGCTGAGGATCGGGAAGACGCAGGGCATGATGTTGAGCAGGAGGCCCCCAGCGAGCGCAGCCAGCACCAGCCAGGCCAGCGACGGGGTGGCCGCCGCCGCGCCTTGCAGCCGTGTGCCGCCAGTGGGGACTGCACCCGGCGCGGCATTGATCGTCACCCCGTCACCGGCCGGGCTCAGCCGCAGCACGGCCTCGATCGCGGCGGGCTGGGCCGGCTCGAACTTGGCGATCGGCAGCTCTGCCACCAGCAGATCGCCATCGCGGAAGAAGGCCTGGGGTGCGGCGTAATCGACCACGCTGTTGGTCGCCAGGAACAGGTGCGGCTCGCTGACCTGCATCGCGGCGGGGAGCGGGATCGCGACGCGCAGCTTGCCGCCAGCAAAGGAGCTCGCCCTGTTCGGGCACGCAGATCTCGTCGGTGCAGGCCAGCCACTGCGCCTTGGCGCGCAGGTCCAGCACTTGCCCCGGCTTCGCGTCCGCCGGCACGGTGAAGGGTACCAGCACGGCATATTCAGTCTTGAAGACGTGGTTCATCAGCCCGGCGATGGTCAGGGTGGCGGGCACCGGATAGGCCAGCGCGCCAACCTTGGCGCCGGGGGGCAGCGCCCAATCAACCGTCATCCCCTGGCCGGCGTCACCGGGGTTCTGCCAATAGCCGTGCCAGCCGGGCTTTGGCTGCATGTCGATCGCCAGCGTCACTCTGCTGCCGGGCATGGCTGGGCCCTCTGCCAGCAGGGTGGCGGCGATGTTGGTTTCGCTCGCCCGCGCCGGCATGGCGGTCAGGATCAGCAGGTGCAGCAGGAAAGCGATCAGGGCCGCGAGGCGAGCCATCGAATTGTCATCTCCTTGGCCTATTGCAGGCCTTGCACTTGGGCCCCTGCAACGCCATCAGGGCCTTGCCGATTTCGGCGTCCAAAGCAAGGATTCACCCATGCGCCGCACCGTTCTTCGCCTGCTTGCCACTGCTGCCCTGGGCCTGTCAGCCCCGGCTTTGGCCCAAGGTCAACCGGCAGCGGCGTCCCCGGCTGAGCCTGCGGCTGAGACTGCCCGCCCGCAACTTGTCCTGGCGGTCTCGATCGACCAGCTCTCGTCCGATCTGTTCGCCCAGTATCGTGAGCACTTCACCGGCGGCTTTGCCCGCCTGCTGAGCGGCGCGGTCTTCCCCTCGGGCTTCCAGTCGCACGCCGCGACGGAGACCTGCCCCGGCCACTCGACGATCCTGACCGGCGCGCGCCCGGCGCGCAGCGGGATCATTGCCAACAACTGGTTCAACCCCGCAATCGCCCGCGCTGACAAGAAGATCTATTGTTCGGAAGACCTGTCGGATCCCGCCAGCACTTCGGGCAACCCGGTGGTTTCGGCCAACCTGCTCAAGGTGCCGACCCTGGGTGAGCTGATGAAGGCCGCCAATCCCACCACGCGCAATGTCGCCGTTTCGGCGAAGGACCGCGCCGTGGTGATGATGGGCGGGCACAAGATCGATGCGGGCTACTGGTGGAAGGGCAGCAGCTTCACCACCTTCAAGGGGCGTGAGCTGACCCCGGCAGCGCAACGCGCCAATGCCGCCGCCAGCGCCCTGCTGGCCAAGGGCGCGCCCGCGCTCAAGGCTCCGGCCTGGTGCGGTCCGCGTGACCAGGCCGTGGCGATCGGCAATGGGACGGTCGGGACCTATCGTTTTGCCCTGCCCAAGGGCGCGAAGCCCGATGTGCTGCGGGTTTCGCCGCGGATGGACGCAGCAACTGTGGATCTGGCGCTCGGCCTGGTTGACGAGCTCAAGCTGGGCCAGGGCGCAGCGCCCGATGTCCTCTCGGTCAGCCTTTCGGCCAGCGACTATATTGGCCATGCTGTCGGCACCGAAGGCGTCGAAATGTGCATCCAGATGGCGGAGCTGGATAGCAACCTGGGCCGGCTGTTCGCCGCGCTCGACAAGCGCAAGATCGATTACCTGGTGGTGCTGACCGCCGACCACGGCGGGCATGACGCGCCCGAACGGCTACGCCAGCAGGCCATGCCGGGCGCGAGCCGCGCCGACAAGGCGCTGATGCCGGCCGCGCTGGGGGCCGAAATCACCCGCCGCACCGGGATTGCCGCGCCGCAAGGGCCGCTGATCTATGGCGATGGTCCGTTCGGTGACATGTACGTCAATGCCGCCGTCACCGGCGCGGCCAAGACCCGCGTGGTCAACGAGTTGCTCAACCTCACCCGCAATCACCCGCAGGTGACGGCGGTCTTCACTGCGGCAGAGCTGGCCGCCACCCCGGTCCCGGCCGGCAACCCGCAGGACTGGACGATCAGGGAGCGCGCGCGCGCCTCGTTCATGGCCGAACGATCGGGCGACGTGGTGGTGGTGCTTAACCGCGCGGTGACGCCGATCCCTGAGCCTGT
>JAJTFU010000010.1 GCA_021299075.1 Novosphingobium sp.
CGTAAGCGCCGACATTGCGATCAGCGCGGCCGGCAAGGCGAGCGCCGCCGTGCCAGGAATCGCCACCAGTCCAACCGCGTGTCTGGCGGCCAGCCCTGTCGAAGGTGGGGGTAGCGGCCTTGCTGATGTAGTCGCCGATGTGCCTGGCCCGGGCGTCGTTGATTTCTTGCTCTGTCAAGGCCCGCTGCCGGCTTGCCTCGAGGGTATTGGCCATCTCCCTGTAAGCCCGCGGTGCCGCGGATGCCGGCGCGGTCCAGGCAGTGGCCAGGGCCTTGGCGGCGGCCCGCTGCGATTCAGGCGCCTCGCCGGGCCCTGCAAACCGCGGCGGCATGGCGAACTCGTCGTCACGACCGCCGTGAGACAAAGGCGCTGGAGGTGTCCAGTCAGATTGCGGCTGCGATCCTTCGAGATTGCGCAAATCAGCGTTGATCTCTCGGATCTGCCGAAGCTGCTGCAGCATCGGCGCAGCTTCCGCGTCACTGAACGGCCTGCTGACATCCACGCGTGCCGCAGGCTCTGCATCAACTCGCAGAGCCTCTCCGGTGCGGCCTTCTTCGCGGTGGCTGTCTTCGAGAGTGGCGCGGTCAAAGGCCTCTTCGTGCTCTCGCACAGGCTTTTCAAAGACCTGCTCGTAGGAGAGGACATTGGAGCCGATGTCAGGCAGTGCACGAACGACGCTATTGCTGCCGAGATCGAGGACGTAGCCGCGGCCCTCGCCAATGCTTTGCGGGCTTGCCGATTGGCGTCTTGCAGCAGTAATTCGTTGCCTTCGCGGGTGGCATCAAGCAATGTTTGCCGCCGTGCAATTCCACCAAGCTGAGCGGCAATCTTGGCGCGCTGCGCCTTGGCGTCCTCAATCGTGATCTGACCTGATTTGGCAGCGGCGGCAATCTCGGCGCTTTTACCCATCAGTGCCTTGTATTCATTGTCGAGGATGCTGTTGACCGCAAACGCGCGCGGATTCCTGCCGCTAACTCTGGTCCTCAGGGCAGAAGGCCTTGCACTGGCCCCTCTTCCTACGACAGCAGGATTGATTTCCGCGTCATCTTGCCTGAGCTGGATGCCACTGCCGTTGATTGCCTGATGCAGCACTTCGGCTGGAGTTGCAATGTCATTGCGGTTGAGAGCAGCGCCGGCGCCAGGGACATTGGAGCTGAAGCCAATGCGGATGGGCATGCGGGACGCCATCGGCTCGTGAGGTGTCGGCCCGATTTGGGGTGAACTGAAGTAGGCGTCATTGGTGCGACCACCAAAGCGTTCCTTCATGGCGCCAACGCGAGAACCGTCGCCCGGGCTGGCTGCCTTGAAGAACCCTTCAGCAAGGAGAGAGCCATTGGTGTAGCCCTCGTTGAGCTTGTCGGATGCAGCATCAGAGAGGATGCCGTCCAATTTCCAGAGCGCTTCGATCGGATCGGTGGTGCCACCGATGCGGCGATTGATGGCACCGGCAATGTTGGGATTTTCCGGGTTGTGAACGCGGGCCTCGTTAGCCAGTAGTTCGGAGACAGCAGCGGGGAGCATCACTTCAGGTGCGGCGTCACCACCAGCGTTTTTCAGCTGTGCAACAGCGCCGAGGACTGCCTTGCGGACATAGGACTTTTGGAACTGCTCAAAACCAAAGCTGCCTGAACCGCCAAGCCTGGCACGCTCAGCCAGTTCTGGCTGTTGCTGCGCGGCCCACTGAACGGCTTTGGGGAAATCAACAGCAGCGTCCGAAAGGGCTTCCTGAACGATGTTGATCTGCTCGACGAGTGGCACGCCCTGCAAGTTGCTGGAGAGCGTTTCAGCAATGCCGGGATTGCTGTTGAGCCAGCCACGGGCGAGCTCTGCTGACTGCTCGCGTGTGGCTCCTTTCTCCAGGGCGTCCAGGCGCCAGGCATCTGGACGCGGCGTGACTGCCATGGACGAAAGCATTTGCGTCGCCCAGTCTTTACTGGTGTGGCCACCAACAGCACGGGCGGTCACTGCCTCTCCTGCGCGGCGAACAGGAAACTCGAGATCGCCACGCTGGAAGGCGTGAGCGCGATCGACCAAGGACTGGTCGACGCCATAAAGCCCGTAAATGTCAGCGCGGCTTTTACCTTCAGTGTCGGTGGTTAAGTGATGGCTAGCGGCAAGTGCTCTCGAAAGCGCGTGTTGCGGCTTTGCGGCTCTTTGAGGATGTAGGCGCTTTGCTGGAACGGTGCACGCTCAATGCGGCCAGTAGAGCCATCCGCCAGTAAGGCGTCGTATGAGCCGGGATCAGCGGGTCGGCTGTAGTCATAGGAAGACGCCTCCATGGCAGAAGCTACCTGTGCGGCAGGCTTGCCGTAATAAGGCGATCCAGACGGACCTTCGTTCTGTGACATGACCACAAGGTCTTGCGGCGTTGCCGGACGCCGACTCCAGACAACTTCCCCGTTGCTGTCCAGAACAACTTCGTAATTGCCGAGGGGCACCTGCTTGTAGGTTTCCGTATTTGGATCCCAAGTTGTTCTTGTCTGGCCGTTTGGAACAAACCTTTGCTGGGGGGTTTCAACCCAGGTGTTTGGGTATTCAGACGGCATGGCAACAGGCACAGAAATTTTGTTGCCGCTGCCGTCTACTACGGTGCGAACCTCTCCAGTAAATTTCTGCTCTGGCTCGATAACGGCACCTGTTTTCGTGTCGACCAGAAAAAAAGGCGCTGCCCTGAAACCATAGTCTTCATTGCGACGATTGCTACGACTCGCCGGCAAAGGCTCCATCATGCCTTTGGTCAAGGCATCTTCTTTGTCGGAGAGCACCTGATCCAAGCGGATGTTGTCACTTCCAGGATCTCGCTCAAACACCGAGACGGTTCTGCCGTTGCGCTGCCTTGTGACTGGCACGAACTGACCATCAACGACTTTTCGGAACCCATCACTGTCGGTTTCCCACTTGGGGTGATAGTCGGCCTCAGGCGCAGCCGTGACTGTGTTGGTTTCAGTGATGCGACCGCCAAGAGCGCGCAAGCGCGCAGCAGCGCCGAGATCACCAGCCTTTTCCAGGGCGGCTGCTTGAGCGGTGCGTTGCTCAAGCAGCTTGCCTTCGGCAAGAGCGCGGGTATGCGCGTTGTCGAGTCTGTAAGCGCCGTTGTCGTCATCACCGAGCTCTTGCCCGTTGTCGTCGATCAGGACTTTGTCTGGATACCAGCCAGGCTGGAACATTTGGCCTGACTGGCGTCGGGTCTGAACAAGCTTTTCGTTTTCCTGTCTTGTGTCCGAGCCGTAGGCCTCTGCACCTGTGGGCGCCATGCGCTGACGAACGCCAGCAGGCGAGGCCGAAACGAACTTGCCTCCGCGGGTGACGACGGTTTCGCGGGTGTCTTCGAGCCAGAAAACATTGCCGTCGACTGCTAGCGCGCGAACGGGCAAGTCATTTGCAGACTTAACGCGCTCGATAGGCAGGGCGCGATCACTGCGAGCGGCGAGGGCATCGATGACATCGTCAACGACAGCGGGATTTTCTTGCATGAGCCGGCCAATCAGCTGCCGCTGCCGTTCTTCCGTGTCTGCCGCGGCCATGCGCGGGCCGAGGACTGGATCGTTCCAGGGTGACTTGAGGTTGTATTCACCGCGCTGACGACCTTGTGCAGTGCCTTGGCGAGTGGCACCAGCAAGAGCGGCGTTATCGATGATCTGACCGCGCCTGTTGGTGCGCGGCACCATGGCTTCCTGGCCGCCGATGGGACGCTTGCCTTTGGCTCGAACGATGCGCGTATCGGAAGAGGAGAAATCTTGCTGATCACGGCCCAGGCTGCCGGTATAGAGCTCGGAAGGCGTTGGCGGGGCGTCTTCTGGCGCTGGAGTGGTGGTTCGAACAGCGTCGGACTGGACTTGACTGGCGCTGGCTTGGGCTTGTTCGTGCGAAAGACCACGAGCACGGAAGTGCTGATAGGCAGCGAGACCGGCAATACCCAGGCCGGCACCAGCGGCGGCCATGAGGGGGACATTGAGGGCGTTTTGACCGCGTGCGGCAGCGGCGTCCTGAAGCTGCTCTTGCTTCCAGGCCATGACAGCGGGGAGCACGGCTGCTTTTTCAGCAGGCGTGCTGGGGTATTCAGCGCCGGTCTCAGAGGCCCCTGGCGTGCTTCTTCTACGGCGGCTTTGCGCTTGGCGACAGTTTCATCGCGCAGGGCAGTACCAGAGGATTGCTCGTCGAGAGCTTGGTATTGAACGCGGCGATTGTCGCGATCAAAGCCCTTGAAGGCGTAGCGGGAGCGCTGGCCGATAGCGCGATTGCGGCCCTTACCGGAAGCAGCGAGTTTGTCGCCAGCGAAGCGTGTCATTTGCCTTGACCGCGGGATTTTTTGCGGCCGTGCGAGGGCTTGGAGTGAAGGCCATCACCCTGGCGAGTGCGCTTGGGTTTGGACTCAAGTTTCACGAGCCCGCCAGAGGCCGTTTTTTTGGGCTTCACAGCAGTGGAGTGTCGCTAACGACAGGTTATGCCGCTAGTTCAGTTGTACTGGCCTCGCGTGCGCGTGGAAAAAGCGCCACAAACACCTGACTGACTCCCCTCCACCCCCCTCCTCAGGCACCCCCTAGTAAAAAACCCCTCCCCGGGGGCCAAGGAGGAATGTCCAACCAACAGATAGCGCCATGCGCTCAACCAACTATCAGGCAACCACCATCACCACGCAGAAGCCTTTGGCTTCTGCTCAACAGTGCAGCATCCGCTGCACATCCGTACCGAAGGGCTATGCCCTTTCGTTCAAGTATCAGCCGACGCGAACGATCGCGATCGGCTGAGCCATCACGAGGCCCTCCCCGGGGGCCTCAATTCTGTGTCCTACAGACACAGACCATGGCTTACACCAAGACCACCCCCACCAAGAAAGAGACCACCGAGGCCAAGGAACCCGCGTTCCACAGCATCGGTGCCATCTTCGAAACCAGCAGCGAAGCGCTGCCCTTCGTCGGCAAGGCCGACGCATCCCTTCTCGAGGCCCTTGGCCTCGAGGCACCCGAGGGCAAGGAGTGGAAGATCTTCGTCAAGGCGAAGACTTCCAAGGCCGGCAAGGCCTACAACTCCGTCTACCTCGGCCTCAGCGACATTCGTCGCTGAACCACAAGCGCCCCTTCGGGGGCGCTTTTTTCATTTGCAAGCACTCGTCGCTGCGCGACGACTGTGCTTGCTTCCATCCCGTGCACATGAGCACCCAGGCAAGCCACCGCCTTCGGCGGTGGCGTCGCCACCGGTCTCAAGCACTCAAGCCACCGCTGCGCAGCAGCGCGTAGGCGTCGCAAGTGCATACGCACGGGTGTACTAAAGGCCTTTGGCACCACAGCACGACAGGCCACTGCCGCTACGGCATACCGCAGCAAGCAGGTGCCGCAGTGCTTTGGTATCAATCAGGCCGCTACCAGCTTGCGATTCTCCTCGTCGCAAGCGTTATCAACCATCACCCAGTCCTGTTTCATCACGAAACAGGCAACATCTACCAACTGGCACACACCATCCCGGGGTGTGCCAACAACACCTTCTCCGCCATTCTCAATAACAACACCATCAAACACCCCCTCAATTCCTCGCTTTCCCCCACCCCCCATTCTCAATAACACCAGGCCCTGACTGGGATCTCCCGTCTCAGTCACTACTGCCTGTGCTAACACATCTCCCGCTAAACAGGCGGGCAACTCCTCAGCGATCAGCTCCTGGCAATTCATCTGCCGGGGGCTCATCGCCATTGCCTCGCCTCCTCACTTATCAACTCGCAAATCCTATCCGCTGAACGCTCCATGCGCCAGCAACCTTCCCCTCTCAACATCAACACCTATCTCGCAGCCTGCCTCGCACGGCTGCACCACACAGCGCCAGTGCTCCCGCACCCACGCGCTGTAG
>JAJTFU010000003.1 GCA_021299075.1 Novosphingobium sp.
GGGAAGTGATGACCCCGACACAAGAGGCGCGCGACCTTGTTTGGCTGGTGCTTAACGCAAGTCCACGAAGCAACATGGACGATCTGGCTCGCGGCGTTCAAGCGATTATTGACGCCGCAGAGGAGCGCGGTAAAAGGATGGCGCTGGAGACGGCTGCGAGAACCCGCCCGCCAGAGGAGAAGCGCCATGACTGCAAAGAAAGCTAAGGCCGCCGCCGAGCGCCCGAACGCCGCCGACCTTCAGACCAAAGCCGAGGCCGACAAGGATCGGTTCAAGGAAATGGTGATGGCCTGGCACGCCCGCTGGCGCATGAACTTGCAGCAGGAAGCGGAGAACGAGCTGCTTGCCCTGCTTGGCCGTTGACACAAATCTTGACACAGGGGGCGGAGCAATCCGCCCTCACTTCTTCTTGCGGCGCTTGACCTCACCAACCACAGCCTCGACTGCATCCTCAACCTTGCCGGCCGCACCGCCCGTTGCCGCATCAGCAGCGCGCTCAACCACCGCATCGATCAGCGCCGCCTCGCCTTTGCCCAGGCCGAGCTTCTTCAACAGCCCCTTGATCATTCTTCTTCTCCTTTAACCGGGCGCGAGCGCGCCAGATTGTCAGCCATTGACTGCATGGCCTGCGCCTGTCCGATGCCGCGGATTGACTGGATCACCAGCGGGATCGTTGTGATCACCGCGCCGAAGGCTTCACCCAACCGGCCGACATGGACCATGTAAGCAGCTAGCCCGAGCAATCCGCTGCCAAGCAAGAGCAAGCCAATGAGCTCGCAGAGGCGCAGCCAGCCCCGGCTCATGCCTCATTGCTCGATAGCTTGCCGTTGGCCTTGACTGGCCACGGCTTCACGCTCTCCGGCGCCTGCCGGTAGAACGGGCGGCGCGCAGCCAGCAGTCGCGTCTTGGCAATCCGAGTGATGCAGACTGAATTGCTCTGGTTGCCGCCCAGCACATGATAAGCGGTGGCATCCTCGGCCACATAGAAGCCGACATGCCCGCCGCCTCCGGCGCGCTGAAACACCAGCACATCGCCAAGGCTGGCAGCCGGTGCCGGTGTCCCGAACTTGGCCCAGTTGCGCGCCCATAGCGGATTGCGCACCACCGTCTTGCCCGAACGGTGGGCAACGATCGCAGCGAACAGACCGCACCAAGCAATGTCGTCGTCAGAGTAGCCAGAGATCTCAACGCCGGCACGGTTGAGCTCGTCGCGCCAGCCAATGATCGTCTTGTTGCTACCGCGGCCGACCACTTCCTGCACGCCAAGCAGCGACAGGCTGACCTGAATGGTGAGCGGGAGCTGGCCGATTTCATCGAGCCAGGCATAGCCAACAGGTGCGCTCATTGCGGCACCCCCTTAGCTGCGCCGTAGGCGGCCAGGATCAGCGCGATGGCAAAGAGCCCGCGCCAGACTGCGCCCCACAGCCCCTTGCCGAGATCGACGTAGAACTTCTGCGCGATCCGCTCCTCGAGCTTGCTCACGATTGCTGCGACATCTTCATCAGTTAGCGTTCGCTGTTCAGTCATTGTCACAACATTCCTGGTTAGTTGATCGTAATGAACTGGCGGCGCGGGGTATCCCTCAGCAGATCAAGCCATGCGCCCAGCTCGGCCTGGCTGGCAGCAAAGCCTGCGGCCGGTTCGACAACGGCTCCCAGCTCGGCCTTGCTGACCTGGACCTGATTGACCGGCGAGGTGCCGTTCAATTCAATAGTCCACTGGATCCACGGCGCATCGCCGGCAATCAGCGACTGCCCGCCAGTAAAGCTGCCCACCACAGTTGGCAGCAGCAGATCGCCCAGCACCGTGCGCGCGCCATCGGTGGCCGAGCCAGTGTCCGAGCGCTCGGTCCACCCGCCGCTCGGCGTCGTGGCAGAGACGTTGAGCTGGCACACATCGACATAGACCGCCAACGCATTGTTCTGCGTTGACATGATCGACAGCGTGCTGTGCGTCGAACCCGATACCGAATGGTCAAAGGTGTTCGCGCCAATGCCAATAGTCATCGGCGATTGCGGGTCCGAATAATAAACCACCTGCGCCGAGCAGGTCGTGGCCCCGGTCCACGTAAAGGTCGGCGCAGCCGCGTCCTCAGCGGCATACCAAATCGAACCGGCAAAGCTCGCCGCGGTGTTGACCTGCTGATACTTGGTCCAGCCCGCCGTGCCGCAGTTGTGCGTGGCCGTGCTGCCGGTCGTGACAATCGCCAGCAACAGCCCGCCCGCGCCATCGACCGCCGGTTTAGCCGGCGATATAGTTGCTGCGCTGGCTACAGCGGAGCGAGTAGCGATGGCGCGAAAGGCGGGCATCAGACCGCTTCGAGATACGTCTCAGCGGCATTGAAGCCAGCCTGGGTGAAGCGGGTAGCAGTGTTGGGATCGTTTTCAATGATATACCCGCGCGGCTCGTAGCCGCTGTTGTAGCCGCGACCGCTCGAGGAGTAGTTGGTGCCGCCGCTGCGGAAGCCAAGCTTGCCATCAGTGATCGTGCCAGCAGCGCGCCCGCGCGCGTTCAGCACCGCCGCGCCAATGACATAGCCCACTGGCACGGTGATTGCGGCATGGGTCTGCCCGCGCTTGTGCGCCGTAGTGGTGAGGCTGACCCCGGTGCTTTCGTCCAGCACCGTTTCGTTGATCGTGGTGACTGCTCCGGTGCCGTTTGTATTGCTGGCGCTGTCGCCGGTTAGCGCGGCAGCCATGAAGCGGCTGTCCCGAAGGTCATAGTCCGCGCACATGATCTGGGAAAAAGCGCAGTTGCCGCTGGTCGAGTTGACCGTCCAATGCTGCGTGCGGGTAACGGCGGTTTGCCCGGTCGTAATTCCGGTGATCGCTGCAGCCGCAAGTTCAACCCCGCCGACATAGATCCGCATTTCGGAATTGCAGACAATCTTGACCGCAACGCGAACGCGGGCGGAACTTGGATCAGTTGTGGATACGCGCATACCGGAAATCCACGCCGAGCCATTCCAGTATTCCAGCATACAGCCGCTGCTGTTGTAGCTCAGACGGTAGGCATTGGTCGCACCGTTATAAGCCCAGAGCGGATAACAAGAGTTTCCTGAGAGCGAGTTAGCGCGAAGTTCAAATACCCACCAAATCGTTCCACTGGCCGCAAAGACTGGGGACTCGATGTAGTTTGCCGTGGACGAACCGCCGAGAACATTGATTGCGTTGGCGACATAGGCGCTGTCAAACCAGCCTGCGGTCGTCAGACCATCGACAACCGCCGTGCTTGAGCGAAAGAAGCCGGCGAGCGTGTTCCCGGCGTAGTAACGGTTGGGCATCAGCGAACCCCCCGAATGGTAATGGCAACATTGGCAATGGTGGTGTCAGCAACGGCGGGCGCGGTGATCCGCAGAACGTCGCCAGCGGCAAACGCCTGGTCAATGCCGCCGCTGGTGGCAAAGGTGAAAACGCCCCCGGTCGAGATGGTTATCGTCCCGATCGCGCTGCCGTTCCTGGTGACGCTCAAGATATAGCTGGCCAGCGGGTTGGTGCCGCAACTGCCGCGCGCCGCGGGGCTGGCAAAGTTGGCGGGGATCACAAAGGCTTCCGGCGCAACGTGGATGCAGACCACTTCGTTGCTGGCCGGGCTCAGCGTGAAGAAGAACCCGAACGAATAGCTTGGCAGCGAGTTGGCATCGCGCATCACCACGTCGCCGTTGGCATCAAAAGCCAGCCACTTGTTTGCGCGCTCGGTCTTGTCTGGCAGCACAAAGTCGGCGCTGACGTCGCTGACCGCCAACGAGATCACCCGGCCCAGCGTCGTCTCCATCTGGCGGATCATCGCCACGATCTTCGACAGCTCGATGTTGAGGCTTTCGATCTGGAACGGCCCCGACAGCGGGAAGTCGGTCAAACGCTCAACCGGCACGTCATGCAGGATGGTAATCACATCACCCAGCGCAGCCCCCGGTGCACCCAGAGTGATTGATCCGCCTAAATCGTTGTTGGCCCCAGCAACAGAATACTCAGTGGCATTGCCCGGCGTCGGGTTATAGGTCAAAATCGTGCCGTCGTTGTAGACCTTTAGCTCGTCCACCTCAAAAAAGGTGAACGGCACAGAAAACACAGTCTGGCCATCCGTTGCCGTGTATTGCCGGCGCGCCGCAGTGTCGTTGATCTTGAGTGCCATCGCCGGTTCTCCGTTTCCCCGGACAAACGGCAAAGCGCCTCAGGTCACAATGGACTAGTCCTCGACCGCCTCAAAGGCATAGCGCTCCGCTTCGATGAAACTGTCGCGCCACCACAGCACATCGTTCAAGGGGATCGACCGACGAATGATGCCCGCCATCTCGCGATCGGTCATGTCGTCGCCTGACATTACCCGCGTGAGGTCGGCAATCTTGCCAACTGCCGGACCACCAATGTCCGCATAGTCGGCGTAGTTCTCGCCCTTGTTGAACGGTTCCATGCCGAGCATCGGGCGCACCCCGACGCGGCCACCCGAGAGGATCTCAAGCTTGTTCGGGATATCCTGATAAAGCCCGAGCACGCCCGAAGCATCGGCCACGCGCAGCAGCTTCTCCTCGACCGGCATCCGGTGCCATTGCTGGTCATCAGTCTTGAGGTTCTGCGCCACCCAGGCCAGCCCCATGATTATCGCCAGCCCTGCCACCGGAGACTGGTCGCGCCCCTGCAGGGCCGAGAGCGTCACCTTGTTGATGGCGGCAAAGCCATACTGCATGAACTGGAACGGCATAGTCAGCAGCGGAAACTCGCGGCCAGCAATGAAGCCCTTGGCGATCATCGGCACATCGGCCGGGCCAGCGGTCGGGACAATGCGGCGGCTCATGCCCGTCACGGCAGTCAGGTAACGCGTCGCAAGATCCCCATCGCTCCACTCGCCCACGTTGGGCAGATACATCTGGCCTTGCCGTTCGACCGGCATTTCCTGCACGATCCGGCGCGCATCGTCAGCCGATAGCCCGTAACTGGCAAGCCGTTCAGCCAGCTTGGCATCGCCGGTCTGCACCAGCTTGGCCATATCCTCGATCATGAACTGGTTGATGAAGGTAAGGTTGAGGCGCTTGGTAATGTCAGTGATTGCGGCCAGCCCGTTCAGCAGGAAGTAAGGACCGTTGACGAAGTTGGTGCCCTTCTGCGCCAGGCGGCCAACCTTGCCGGTCGCGGCGCCCAGCGGCCCGCCCTGCTCGACAAAGCGGTCCATCACGCTCGACAGCACCATGTCGAAGCCTTCGCCAGTCAGGCGGGCCAGCTCTCCCGAGATCTTGCCCCATGCTTCGCGGTTGCCAAGAATATCCAGCGCAAAGCCAAAGGTCCGCATGAAGCCGTTGACCATGATCCCACGGCCAAGCTCAGGCACAGACGACAGCGCCGACCGCCCCAGCGAAGTGACTGTGCCATAAGCGCGCAAGCCAGCGGCAATGCGGCGCTTGTTCATCATGGCTGGATCGGTCGAATAGATTGCGCCCGTCACCGTGTCGCGCAGCTCGCCCATGTCTTGCCGCAAGCGGCCCAGCTGCGCCTCGGCATTGGCCAAGTCAGCAAACTGAAGCTCGCGCGCTGATTGCAGGATCACATCGTCGATCGCGTCCTCGGCATCGAACGTGCCGAACTTGCGACTGAACTCCTGCACCAGCCCGAAGCGGTGCGCATAGTTGCGCACGATATGCTCAACGTCCGTGACCAGAAAATCAGCCACCAGCTCGTTGGGAATGTCGATCTTGCGGCTCGACAAGAAGCTGGCCCCGCCGCCCTTCATGATCTGCATTTCGCCAAGCTCGGCCTCGCGCATGATCTGGCTCACCGCTTCTTCCGCGCGGCGCATGATCGCCCCGTCATTCATCGACGCGCCCGGCAGCGGGTTCTTCTTGAACCAGTCGAACAGGATTTGCGTGAGGCGCTGCGGATCCTGCCGCACCTGGTCAATGTCCCAGACGCGGCTGATATAGTTGGCCTCGTTCTTCGGGCCTTCGTAGCGGTCAATCGCCCCGGCCAGGCGCTGCTCGAGCCGGTCAAGGTAATCGCGCTGCTTGCCGGTCAGGAAGCTGGTGCCATCCGCCTTGGCATCAAGGTCGATTGCTTTGCCGGTGATGGCATCGGTCGCTTTCCAGCGCCCCGCCGGGATCACAACATCGCCATCGGTCTTGGCAAACGCCTCGCCCATTGTCTCAGGATCGAGTTTGGGCAGCGCCGCGGTGTCAATCTCGAACACGACCGCGCCGCGCACATCGCGAGCCGACGATGCGCTAGCCTGGGTAGGATCAAGTGGACGCGCGATGAAATCGTTTACATCAAGCTGCGCGCCATTCCGCTTTGCCAGCTGGTCAATTGCAGCCAGCACATCGCGCTGCCGCTGCGTTGCGTGCTGGCTAATGTCGATTGCATACTGGTCCGAGTAATTGCGAAGCAGCACATATTTGTCGAGGCCGGCAGCGGCATCGGCGCCAGCCTCCTGCCCAGCCCGAGTATAAGCCTCGGCCAATGCGCCAGCAAACCCGGCGTGATCACCGCGGCCTTCGTCAAAGTTCAACTCCCAAATGCGCCCCTTGGGATCGATAACTGCGGCAAACAGATTATCTTGGCGCACCTTGGTAGGATCAAACAAATCCGCCGGACGCAAGCGTTTGCTATGCTTGAGGACCGCTTCATCAATCGGATCCATTTGGTTGAGAGCAGCTTGACTTGCATCCGGGTTTGCTGGTCCCCCGCGCGTGGCATAATCGGCGGCCAGGTTGCGCTCAGCAGCAAACGACACGCCCTGCTGCTTGCCCCCGAAGTTCTCGCTCGGTCGCAGCACAAGGTTGCCATCGGCATCAACAAAGGTGGTGAGATCCTCGCGCGTCCCATGATAGACGGTCGCGCCGATCTTGGCGTCAGGGTTATAGCTGAAGTCGAACCCGTCGAGCTGGGCCATTGCTTCCTGTGCCCGCGCGTCAACCCCGGCCAGCGCCTCGCGCAGTCGCTGTTGCAACATCTGCTGAGCCGGCGAACCACCGCCATCGTTCGACCAGATGCGCTCGGCAATGTCGTCGCGATAAGCGCGCTCACCATCGGTCAGCCCAATCTGTTCCTCCTTCTGGTTGAAGTAGGCCAGCAGCTTCTCGTCCTTGTCGATGCGCGCGGCAATCGTCGCCTGCACATCGGCCAGCAATTGCTCGGTGTCCTCGCGGCGCTTCTCGCCCTTGG
>JAJTFU010000004.1 GCA_021299075.1 Novosphingobium sp.
GAGGCAATCCCGGCAGGTGCCGTTGGCGAGCTGGCCGCTCTGGGCGGAGAGCGCAACACGCCCCAAGGTGAGTTCGAACTGCTGCGAAAGTGCTCGGAAACCAGCGGGCGGCCGCTGACTTTCACCCTGGTCGAGACGCGCGACTACTACCCCGAACTGTGGCGTGACATCCTCGCATGGTCGGCTGATGCCAATCGCGCAGGCGCGCAGCTTTACCCGCAGGTTCCCTCGCGGATCATCGGGTACCTCCACGGCCTCAGTTCCTATCATGCGTTCATGCGAACCCCGACCTATCTGGACAAGCTGGCCGCGCTGCCGGTGGCAGAACGGGCCGCAGCGATGCGGGTGCCCGAAATCAAGGCCGCAATCATGTCGGAAAAGTCGATCCCGCACGAAGCGCCCGGATCGATGGAGCACTTGGCCGGCGTGTTTCGCGCCAATGCCGCGCTGCTGTACCCGATTGCCGATCCGATCAACCTCGAGGCTGGTCCCGAATGCTCGATCGGTCACCTTGCCGGCCAGGCCGGTCAGGAGCCACTCGACTATCTCTATGACTTCACGGTCGCCGGGGATGGTACACACTTCGCCTCGTTCAGCCGCAAAAACCTGCCTGAAAGCCTCGCGGTGATTGGCGAGATGTTGCGGCATCCTGAAACGGTGACTGGCCTGAGCGACGCCGGCGCGCACGTAACCCTGATCTGCGATGCGACCATGCCCACAACCCAGCTCAGCTACTGGACACGTGACCGGGCCAAGGGTGAGCGGATCCCGATTGAGTTCCTCGTCCACAAGCAGACTGCCCGCAACGCCGCGCTCTATGGTTTCGGCGATCGCGGTTCGCTGCAGGTCGGCAAGCGCGCGGATATCAACGTGATCGACTATGACCGGCTGAACGCCGCTCCGCCAGTAGCCTTCCGTGACCTGCCCGCCGGCGGCACTCGGATAATGCAGCCGGTAACCGGCTACCGGGCGACCTTCTGCAACGGCGTGATGATCCGGGAAAACGACAGCGATACCGGGGCAAGGCCTGGCCGGCTCGTCCGCTCCTGATCAAGCAGGCGCCCTGATCAATCAGCCTGGCGGATGCCCCTCTGGAGTGGTGAGCAGAGGGCTAGCTCTGGCGGAGACGGAGGGATTCGATTACTAGGTCTAATCGATTGTTCCAGAGATCTTCTTGGCAACATTGGCGCACTAAGTGCCCCCTTGCGCGCCCCCGGATCCATCTGATGTAACGAAGCAGCCCAGCAGGAAATGAACTGTCTCGGCAAATATCGTAGGCTGCGCCTTCCTGATCATGCAGCACTAGTCCAATTCGACCAAATCAATGCTGAAATTACCGCATGAAGAGACCGCCATTCACATCGTAGGTCGAACCTGTTGCAGACACGGCCCCTGGATGAGCAAGCAAGGCAACAAGCTTTGCAATGTAGTCGGGGTCGCCCAGGGTGCCGACTGGCACTGTCTTGACCACCGCCGCAAGTTTATCGGCTGGAAGCAGCTGGCGAACCGAATCGAGATCGAGTGGTCCCGGCGATATCGCGTTTACGGTGACCCCGTGCGCCGCAAGATCGCGCGCGAAGACTTTGGTCAGGGTGATGATCCCGCCCTTTGCCGCGGCATAGTGCGCGCCGGTAGCGGCCCCACCGTTTTGCCCGGCCAGCGAGGCCATGTTGATGATCCGGCCATAGCCGGCATCGCGCATCCGCTTGCCTGCTGCCTGACAGCCGATAAAGGTGCCCTTCAGCGCAACGGCGGTCACCGCGTCGAACTCCTCGGGCGAGATCTCGAAGAGCGGCGTGGTGCGCGTGAGGGCAGCGTTGTTGACCAGCACGCCGATCCCGCCCCATCGCTCGTCGATCTGGTCAAGCGCACGCTCAAAGTCCGCTGGCCGGGTGACATCGAGCTGACAGGTGATCATGTCGGGGTGCGCCAGCTCCTGCGCAGCCGCGGCCAATGCGGCCGCATCGACATCGCTCATTGCGACACGGAAGCCTTCGGCCAGCAGGCGGCGGCAGATCACCTTGCCAAGTCCGCCAGTCCCGCCGGTGACCAGGGTGACATTATGATGGGCTGGCACCGTCATGGTAGGAACGTGATTCCGGCGAGTGCGTCACCGCCGTTGAGCAACCGCACCACCTTTCGCACAATCCGAAAGCTCTCGCCCTCGCGTCGCAACACCCATTCGACATTGGCGACATAAGTCCGGTGGCGATCGAACTTGTACTCAATCAGCTGCTGGGCGCTCCGCACCTGCAATTCGCCCTGCTCGGTATGCCCGAGCAGACGGAAGCGCGAGACAGAGCGCAGAGTGCGAGCGGCATGGGCGGCCGACATCGATTCCCCACTTGTCAGGCGGCGCACGCGCATGCTGCGCATGGCGGCATCGTCATAGGCGTAGTTGAGCGTGTCCTCAAAATTGGTCTCGTCGGGGTTGACCGGAACGACATACTTGCCCTCGGGCACCCATAGCGCCAGCCAGGCGGCATAGTCGCGGGTGTCGAGCAGGTCGGCTTCGAGCGCAATGAACTCGGCGGCGAGCGCCAGATCGCGAGTGGCAACAAGCGTGCTCATGCGGTCATCATCCTCTTCCACATCTGATAGGCCGCGCGCATCCCGGTTTCGGCGGTAACGTCGCCAGCATTGCTCTCGGTCTTGTCCTCGCCGCGATTGAGCATGATCCAGACCGAATCCTCGCCCGCTTGCGAACCGCGTTGAACCCGTTCCCAGGCCTCGGCATCGTCGGGCGTGCCAAAGCCCATCGGCCCCTGAAAATGCTCATGCAGCCGCAGCCGCGCACGGTTGGCGGCAGCTGGCCCACCGTCCATCCCGATCGCGATGTGCCGGACCTCGGTCTCTTCGACCGAGAGTGGCCGCAGCACGCGGAAGAAGGCCATCGAACAGGCCAGATTCGGGAACAGGTTGACGTTGAAACCCGATCCCGTGACCGCGCGCACAATTCGCCGGACTTCGTCCTCGCTGTGCTCGGCGCGAAGTTCATCGGCCAGTTCGGCAAAGCGTTCGGGGATCGGCTCGTCCAGGTTTTCCTCAAGATCGACCAGTTCGGGGATCATCACCATGACCGAGTGGCCATTACCCAGATCTTCGACATAGCCGCCCGCGTCCATGAACGAGAACAACTCGCCAGTGTCGCCATCGAGGCTGGAGAGGAAGCTCTTGTGCACGATCGGGAAGTGGTAGGCATCAGTGGTGTTTTCGAGCTGGATCTTCCAGTTTCCAGGGAAGGTGAACTTGTGCTCGCCCAGCACCTTCACTGGATAACCGCCGCCTTGCTTGAGGAACAGGTCGATCCACGGACGAGCCCGACCGAGGAATTCTTCAAGCGGGGGGGCATCCTGATTGAAAGTCGCGAAGATCAAGCCGCGATAGCTCTCGGCCCGCAGGTTGACCAAGGTGTAGTCGCCTTTGTCGAAGTCCTTGTAGCCCTTGGGCAAGGGTAGCCCTTTGAGCGTACCATCGGTGCCGTAGGTCCAGGCGTGATAGGGACAGACAAAGCCCGGGGCATTGCCCTTCTTGGCCTCGCAGATTGTCGCCCCGCGGTGGCGGCAGCGATTGAGCATGACGCGGACCGTGCCCGCCTTGTCGCGATTGACGATAACTGGCTGACGCCCGACATGGGTCGTGATCCAGTCGTTCTTGTTCGGCAGTTCGCTGTCGTGCGCGACCCACACCCAGGTCGTGTTGACGATCCGGTCGATCTCATCCTCGAAGATCGCGGGATCAGTGTAAAGCGCGGTGTGAACACGGTCGTCCTTGACCAGTGCCGAATAGTCGCGGGTCATGCTGGGGGGTCCGTCTGACTGGGTTGGGGAACGGGTATCTCGGCCACGTCGCTCCATCGCTCGACACGGCGTGAAAACAGGTTGAGCGTGCGGAAATGGCTTATCCGCCAGATTCCGCCGTCATTCTGGCATTGGATTGTCAGGTGCGCGCTGCGCAGATCCGCGCGGCCATCGTTATAGTCGCTGGTCTGCAGCATCATCCATTCGCCAGTGCCTTCGGCTCCGTGAAGGCTGATGTTCTCGGCGGTCAGGAAGTGCGCGGTCATCGCGAAGTGGGGCTTGGGCAGGCAATAGGAGCGGATCATCTCCACAATGGCCTCGCGCCCGTCATAGCGTCCGAAAGCCTTGGCGTAGCGTCCCTTGCCCTCCCATATCGCATTCGGGGTGAACAGTTCGCCCAGCTCGGCAAACGGCGTGTCCGGCCCCAGATCGTCGCAGATCCGGAAATAGCGCGCGACCAGCTGGCGGATTGCCCGCTCGCCTTCCAGCGCCTCGACGCGTGCAAGGAGCGCCGCATCGCTCATTCAAGGATGTAGAAGGTCCAGGGCCAGCCATTGGGCGAGGTGCCGACCATGGTCTCGTCATCGTCCATCGTGCCGATGACTTCGACGCCGTCCATCTCGCGGATGGTGCGGATCATCCCGCCGGTGGCCTTTAGCACACCCATGATCTCGCTGCTCGGCAGGTCGAAAAAGCCTTGCAGCACAGCACCGCAAAACAGCGCCTTGATTTTCTTGGTCTCGGTCATGTTCTCATTCCTCTCATGGGTAGCCCGGCGGCGTGTTCAGCCCGAGCAGCGCCGCGCCGCCCGATTGCCAGGTACCGTCGTTCATGAAGGCATGCTGCGCCACGACCAGCGCGTCCATCAGCAGACGCGAGAGTGGGTGCGCATTGAAAATACCAGTCGTGCCCGACATCTCGAACGCCCGGCGGGTGACATCGGCGCCGGTCTTGGCGATATGCGTGGACACAAGCCGCAGTCGCGCGGCATCGAGCTTGGTTATCTCTACGCCGCTGGCAGCCAAGGCCCAGACCCGTTCGGTCTCCTCGTAGAACCAGGCCCGCGCAGAGCAGAGCTGGGCTTCCATCTGGGCCAGCGCGATCTGCACGCCGGGCCGCTCCGCCATCAACGGAGCACCGGTGATCGACTGTTTGGTCCCCATGCGGATCAGTTCGTCGATTGCCTCGCGCGCAACGCCAGCGCCGACAATGGCCAGAACCTGCGCGGCCATGGCCATGGTTGGGTAACGATAGGCGGGTGTATCGATCGACGGCGGGGCCCCACGGATCAGGGTGTAATGTTCGGGAACCAGCACATCATCGACAACCAGATCGTGGCTGCCGGTGGCAAACATGCCCATGACGTCCCAGTTTTCCTCGATCTTGACCTTGTCGCGCGGCATCACTGCCATTCGGGGCAGGCCGCCGCCTTCTCCTTCGGTCTTGATGCCGACCCCGATCAGCGAGGCCCCCATCGAACCTGAGCCGAAACCCCAGCGACCCTTGACCCGATATCCACCGCTTTCGGCGATGGCAGTCTGCGGCGGGAACACTGCACCGGCAAATACCACGTCGGGACTCTCGCCGTAGATCTCTGCCAAAGTGTTCGCCGGCAATGACGAGAGGTACTTGGTGGCAAAGCCAAAGCTTGCCACCCAGCCGGCCGATCCGTCTGCGGCCGAGATCGTCTCGATCAGCCGAAGAAAGGTCGCGGCATCCATTCCGCCGCCGCCGAACTGCTCGGGAACGAATGCGCGATAGATCCCCAGCGCCTGAAACTGTGCGACCAGGTCCTGCGGGATATGCCCTAGCTTGTGGAGTTCACGGCGGCGCTGGCGGATCTCGGCCAGCATCGGCGCGATCGCGAAGGGCTCGGCCGATCTCGATTGAGCAACGTCCATTACGCTTCTCCTTTGCTGAAAATCGGCACTTGCCGCGCAAGCGCGCAGAGCTTCTCATCCTCTCCGCGTCGCCCGACCAGCTGCAGGGAAACGGGTCGGCCATCGACCTCGCCGACCGGCAAGGCAATCGCGGGATGGCCCGAGAGATTGAACGGTCGGCAGGCCAAGGTGATCGGCTTGGGCGCAGCAGTGCTGGCGATTTCCAGCAGGCTGGGTACGGAATGGGTCATGGCCGGCAGCGCAATCGCGTCGAAAATTTCAAGCAGAGTGTCGACCGCAGCAGCGAATGACTGGCGCACCGCTTCGGCGTCGGCGAGCTGCGCGTCCGTGATCTTGGCTGACATCAGCAGGCGGTCATGCACATCGCGACCGACCAGCCCGGTTTCGGTCAAATGACCGCAGGCATTCCAGGTTTCACGGCCGATGATGGTCAGGCCAGCATCCGAGGCCTGATTGAAAAGGGGGAGATCGATATCCACGAGCGAGAAGCATGCGGCCGCCTGGGCGCGGACGTGGGCCAGGATCGCGGCTTCGCCGTCCGGCGAAAACCATGCCACGCGGGGCTCGGTCGGACTGGCCGCGACTGGGTTCCAATCAGGAGCAATGATCGCCATCGCGCGTTCGATCGCGGCAACATCGCGCGCAAAGGGTCCGACACAATCAAGGCTGCTCACCGCCGGATGAGCGCCCTTGCGGCTGACCCGGCCAAAGCTGGGTTTGAGCCCCACGACCGCGCAGCAAGTAGCCGGAACCCGGATCGAGCCGCCGGT
>JAJTFU010000005.1 GCA_021299075.1 Novosphingobium sp.
CCCGCAAGAAGGTGGAGGAGCTGGCCGAGAAGCTGAGCGCCGCGACTGGCCGCCCGGTCCTGCCCTATCACGCCGGGCTCGATCCGCAGGTCCGCAGCGCCAACCAGGCGGCTTTCGTGGCCAGCGAAGACATGGTGATGGTCGCCACGGTCGCCTTCGGGATGGGGATCGACAAGCCTGACGTGCGCTTTGTCGCCCATGCCGGCATCCCCAAATCGATCGAGGGCTATTACCAGGAAACCGGCCGCGCCGGGCGTGATGGCGATCCGGCCGTGGCGCTGATGCTGTGGGCGGCGGAGGATTTTGCCCGCGCCCGCCACCGCCTCGCTGAGGTTGAGGAACACCGCCAGGCCGGCGAGCGCGCGCGGCTCGATGCCCTGGCCGCGCTGGTCGAGACCGGGGCCTGCCGCCGCGCCGTGCTGCTGCGCCACTTCGGCGAGGACCCGCCGCAGACCTGCGGCAATTGCGACAACTGCCTCGATGCCCCCGGCATCGTCGATACGACCGAGCTGGCGCGCAAACTGCTCTCGGCCGTTTACCGCACCGGCCAGACCTATGGTTTCGGCCATGTCGAGAAGGTACTGCTGGGCCAGGAGGACGAGCGCGTGATCGCGCGCGGGCATGACCGGCTCTCGGTCTTCGGGATTGTCGGCAGCGACGAAGCGCCCTTGGTCAAGCCGCTGATGCGCGCGCTGCAGGCGCGTGGCAGCCTGGTCCCAACCGAGCATGGCGGACTCGCCCTGGGAGGTGATGCGCGCGACGTGTTGAAGGGTGAGGCCGCGGTCCTGATTGCACTCCAGCCGCGGCGGGAGCGCCAGGGCGGACGGTCTGGCAAGCGCGAGCGCGGCGCGGTCAACCCGGTTGGCAATCCGCTGTTCGATGCGCTGCGCGAACTGCGCCGCTCACTCGCGGCCGAGGCCGGGGTGCCGCCCTACGTGATCTTCCACGATGCCACCTTGCGCGAAATGGCCGAGACCCGACCCGCCAGCCTTGCCCAATTGGGCGAGGTCGGCGGCGTCGGGTCCCGGAAATTGGCGGCCTATGGCGACGCCTTTTTGAGCGTCATCCGCCAGTACTGATTACGGCCGGAGCTCGTCATGCGGCAGGTGCGGCGCGGCGTCTTCGCCGTGGCGCGTGGCCCACAGCGAGTAGAACACGCCCGCCGCAATCAGCCCCGCAGTCACGCCCAGGCTCAGCACCGGCGGGAACTTCTCGCCGCCCATGATGAAGTCCGAGATGAAGATCTTCGAGCCGATGAAGATCAGCACCGAAGCCAGCGCATACTTCAGGTAGTAGAAGCGGTGGACCATGGCCGAGAGCGCGAAGTAGAGCGCGCGCAGGCCCAGGATCGCCATGATGTTGCTGGTATAGACGATGAAGGTGTCGGTGGTGATCGCGAAGATCGCCGGCACCGAATCGACCGCAAAGACCAGGTCGGCGAGGTTGATCACCACCAGCGCGACGAACAGCGGGGTGACCGCAGTCACCAGCTTGCCGGTCTTCTCGTCCGGCACCTTCACGAAGAAGTGCTGGTCATGCAGCTGCGGCGTGACCCGCATGTGGGTGGATATCCACCGCACGACCGGATTCTTCGACACGTCGGGATCGTGATCCCCGGCGAAGAACATTTTCACGCCGGTGAAGATCAGGAAGGCCGCGAAGATGTAGAGCACCCAGTAGGCTTCCTGGACCAGCGCCGCACCCGCCGCGATCATCAGCCCGCGCAGCACGATTACCGCGAGGATGCCCCAGAGGAGCGCGCGGTACTGATACTTCGGCGGGATCGCGAAGAAGGTGAAGATCAGGCTGATCACGAAGACATTGTCGATCGAGAGCGCCTTTTCGATGAAGTACCCGGTATAGTACTTCATGCCGAGATCGCCGCCCTTCTCGATCCATACCCAGACCCCGAAGGCCATGGCGATGGCGATGTAGAAGACCGACAGCTTAAGGGATTCCGCGATGCCCATCTCGCGGTCTTCCTTGTGCAGGATGCCCAGGTCGAAAACGGTCAGCGCGATGACGATGCCGATAAAGGCCAGCCAGAACCAGACCGGAGTGCCGAGCCAATCGGCGGTGAGGAATTCCATCAGTCACTTTCCCTGTTAAAAACAAAAGCGCGCCGGAACGAGGCTGCTATGCCCTGCTCCGGCGCGGAGGTGAATTGGTCTTTTCGCTGTTAAGTGGGCCGCGGACGGCGCAGCAGGCGCGCCATCCGGTCCTTGATCGCCAGCTTGAGCTTCTTCAGCCGGACGATCTCGAACGGATCGGCCAACCGCCGCCGCTGCGCCAGGCGCAGGGCGTCATCAAGCTTCTGGTGGCGTTCCATCAAACGGAACACACGATCGGACGTGCCTATCAAAGACATGGGCAAATGCTCCCTTATCGAACAGGTTGAGTTCGATCGGATGAGCCGAGCCTGGAGCCCAGTTTCCTTGGGATGGGGGGACAAGGTGTCCGGACCACAGGCATCGGCATCATCCGATGCGGTCCGACATCACGCAAGCGCCCTGGCTGGGAAGGGGGGATAGTGCCAGTGCGCCGCGCCAGAGGGGCCCGGTCCCGCAGGACTGTTATTAAGACTGATTCGTTCCGATTTCAAGGGCCATTTTTCTTGGTGCCGGATCTGCTTGACGACCGGGCGAATCGCGATATTAATATGATATCAGTTTTAACGCTGATTGATTCACAGGGGTCACTATCATGTCCGATGCACACACGCCGATGGCCATCAGCCGCGAAAAGCGCGCCTGGAGCACCAGCGGCTATCTGATCTTCATCTCGTTCCTGGCGCTGCTCGTGCTCACGATCTGGCGGATCGTCAGTTTCGCAGGCGGTCAGCCCGAGGACAGCGAGGTCTTCGGCTTCGTCGTCTCGACCGGGCTAATGACTGTCGCGCTCGTCATTCTGGCTAGCGGGTTCTACATGATCCAGCCCAACCAGGCCGCCGCGATCACGCTGTTTGGCGCCTATCGTGGGACCGATCGCAACGAGGGCCTGCGCTGGGTCTGGCCGTGGATGGGCAAGACCAAGATCTCGGTCCGCGCCAACAACCTGGTTTCGGACAAGATCAAGGTCAACGACCTGCGCGGCAATCCGATCGAGATGGCAGCCCAGGTGGTCTGGCGCGTGGTCGATACCGCCCAGGCGCTCTATGACGTCGATGACTACAAGGCCTTCGTCATGGTCCAGATCGAGGCGGCGGTCCGCACGATCGGCTCGCGCTATCCCTATGACGATTTCGCCCATGCCGAGATCACCCTGCGCGGCAATCATGACGAGGTAGGGATTGAGCTGCGCAAGGAACTGATCGCGCGGCTGACCATGGCCGGGATCACGGTTGATGAATGCGGCTTCACGCACCTCGCCTATGCCCAGGAAATCGCCGGGGCGATGCTGCGCCGCCAACAGGCCGAAGCGGTGATCGCCGCACGCACCAAGCTGGTCGAAGGCGCGGTCACCATGGTCGAAATGGCGCTGCACCAGCTGAGCGAGAAGGGCGTGGTCAATCTCGACGACGAGCGCAAGGCGGCGATGGTGTCCAACCTGATGGTCGTGCTCTGCGGTGAGCGCGATACCCAGCCGGTGGTCAACACGGGCACGCTGTACCAGTGACCTGACCCATGGCGCCGCCCGGAAAAAAGGCCTTCCCGCTGCGGCTCGATCCAGCGCTGTTCAGCGCGCTGGAGCGGGCCGCAGCCAGTGACTTCCGCTCGGTCAATGCCGAGATCGAAGTCCTGCTGCGCGAGGCTCTGATCCGGCGCGGCGTGAAAGTGGCGCCAAGCGAGCCGCCCCGGCGCGGGCGGCCACCCAAGGAGAAGAATGATGACTGAACCCAAGCCCTGGTTCGCCCCCAAGCGCTTTGGCTATGGTGCCGGTCTGCCGGTTACGTGGCAAGGTTGGGCACTGCTGGGCGGCTATCTGGCGATCCTGGCCGTCGTTGGCTGGCTCGATCACCAGACTGACGGGCGCGTCCGGACAATCGGCTTTGCCGTGCTTGTCGCGGCCACGGCTACCTTCGTGTCGCTG
>JAJTFU010000006.1 GCA_021299075.1 Novosphingobium sp.
ATTGCATACTTCCGTGCTGCTGATAGCTCCGTGAGGCGCTGCCATAACCAACGATCATCATTTGCGCAGACATGCTTCGCACCTTGTCGGCGGCCTCGCGTTCTTTGCCTGGAGCAATTGCCACGCAAGCGCCATACTCGAGATAGCCCAAGGCATAGGCGAGGCTTGCCACGGCCAACGAGACATGGTTCTCAGTGCTCGAGGGGAACAGCTCTTGCACTTTGATCAGCAGGCGCTGGGCATTTTCGACAATCAGCTTGCGCTCACTTTCATTGGCGCTGCGGGTTTCAATCTCGGTCATTGGTTTGCTCCGGTGTTGAGCCCTTCATCAGCAAAGCGCAGCCAGGTCGGCACCCACTTGGTAGCAGCATCAAGCTCAGCCTGCGGGATGCCGCTCACTGCCGCCTCGACCTCGCTGCTGCACAGCCGGTGGGCCTGCCGGCGCAGCTCACCCTGCGTGATGCCCTTGTGCTTTTCCACCCAGGTCGGGGCAACCTCGCCCAGCATGTCAAAGATCTGGCCCTTGCGGAACATGGTCCAGAACTCGGGCGTCGATACCCAGTGCTTGGGCGCCGACATGCTGGCCAGCCAGTCGATGTAGGCAGACTTCTCGCCAGCGTGCTTGGCCACAGTCATGCGGCCCAGCATTTCAGCAGCCACCGCCTTGCTGTCCGCTGCGCGGAACAAGGCCCAGGCTTTGGCGTGGTCAGGCTCGTTGTGCCAGTCAGCATCCTGATAGGCGGTCGGGCCCAGCGTGCTGGTGCCGGCCACATCATAGTTGCGCGGTCCCATGAAGCAGCTGCGGTGGATGATGAAGGCCAGCATGTCGAGCGCATCGGCATGAACCATCATGTCATTGGCAGTGCGTTCGATCAGGCGCTCACGCCGGATCATGGCCATGCGTTCCACGGCAAGCCGGGATGCAGTCGGACCGGTCGGTTCGGGATCGGCCGCAACCTCACCCGCCTCGCCATCGGGGGCGGCGGGCTCGGGTTCGGCCTGGTCGATATACCAGAACGTGATCCTGCCTTCGGCGTCAACGTGCGCACCAATCGGGCGCTCGGTTTCAACGTCCTCAACATCGACCTCGGCTTGCCAGTCAATGCCGCCCCAATAGTTGGTCGGCTTGTCGGTGATCCGGATTGCTGGGAACGGTGCTTCGGCAATAGCTGCTGCCACCAGCTCGGTGCGCTTGGCCACGGCCAGCTGTTCAAGCAAGTCGGTGTCGGCAATGCGCACGCTCTCGCTGAACAGGTCGCGTTCGATCTTGCCGCCCGCTGCAAGGTAGGCTTCTTCGCCCACCAGTTCGAGCAGCCGCGCATGTTCCCGGGTCGCCATGCCCAGCAGTTCGCGCAGCTTCCAGGTCGAACGGTTGTAGCCTTCGAGCTTGCTGTAGGCCGTGAAGGCAGACAGCTGTGCATCGGTATCAGCCGTAGCGCCGAGCGCCTTGGCTTCGGCATTGTCGATCTGCCCGGTAGCATAGGCATCAAACACTGTGGGGTGGAGGTTGCCCAGGCGCAGGACCCGCTCGACCTGCTTGACCTCGAGGCCGAAGCGGTCGGCCAGCTTGGCGGGATCGCTCTCGCCAGTAGCAGCGAAAGCCATCGTCAGCCAGCTTGCACAACGCCCGGTAGCGCCGGCCACCGGCCACAACTTCATGCTTCTTGCCCTTGGCCACGACAGTCAGGGGATTGATCAGGCCGTGTGCAGCAATGGATGCGGCCAGGTCGTCGATCGCAGTGGCGTCAGCCACGTTGGTCCGCATGTTGGTGGCGGACAGGACGAGCTTATTCAGGGGAACGTGGATCATGGGGTATCTCCTAGTGTCTGCCTCGCAGGGCTTCTGCCACTCGTCCGATGTTGACGTTGAACCAGCTTGCCAGCTCTGATTGCGTGGCGGTTGGGTTCAAGTCGTATGCTTCACGGATCATTTCGGCCAAGGTGGGGGACATGGGCTGCGAAGAATTGGGCCTGCGCCGGTTGCGCATTTTCTTCTTGCGGTAGATGGCAAGGCCGTGGGCCTCGAGCGTTGCCACCAGCTGCTGTGGGTTCAGCACTGGCGGCAAGATCTCATTGAGCAACGACAGCTTGTCCTCGTCGGTCATGCCGCAAGCCTTTCATCTTGGGGTTGGATGGCATCGAGCAGCTCGACCGCCTTGCTGGCATGGCTGGCAGCATGGACGATAAACTTCTTGTCGCCTTTGAGTTGGCTCAGCCAGCTGGCGATGTAGCTGACGTGATCGTCGCGCGTGGTCTGTTCGATCCCGAACTCGGCGCACAGGAATGCAGCGCCCAGCTCGGCAATCAACTCCTCGACTGCCCGCCCTTCACCGGCGTAGTTGCCAAGCCGATCAAGCCGGTGCTTGGCGCCGGTCCAGTGTGTCGCCTCGTGGAACAGCACAGCATAGTAATGCTCGGGCGTATGGAACGCGCCGAAGTCTGGCATGTGGATGGTGTCGCTGCTTGGACGGTAGAAGGCAGAGCCGCCGCCATGCTCGAGCTTGATCTCATGCTCGCGGTCCATGATCCAGCGGTCGAGCGCTTCGATGCGCTGGTCAGCAGACAGGGTGGCAGGGGCCACAATGACGGGCGCGCCCTCAACCTGGGCCTCGTTGAACACGAAGCTACTGCGCAGCAGCAGCCGGTCAGTGCCCGGTTCGGTGCCTTCGATCACCTTGTAGAAGATGATCGGGGTGCCGCGCTCACCCTTCTGGACCTGTGCGCCCAGCGCATCCCACTGCTTGTAGGTAGCCCAGCGCTGGCCCGGGTAGCCCGACAGCCAGAGCGACAGGATGTTGACGCCGTTGTAACGCTTGCCGGTGGCAGCGTTGACAGGCAGGCCGCCAGTCATGCCGTGCCAGCACGGTTTCCACTGGCCGGCATCATCGACGCTGGCAAGGATCCGGTCGGTCATCGTTTGATGAAGGTCACGCATGGTTCTCTCCGACAAAATGGAGCCGTGCCCTCATCGACAGGGGGGGGACGGCACGGCTCCAAGGTGAGCGATGCTGGTGTTATTCAGGGGAGGCTCCAGCACCGCCTATTCAAGGCTGGATCAGGGTCGCTCAGTCCCAGCCAGGAATGGCATCGTCGAGCGCATCAGCCGTGGCGGCCGGCTGGGTCGTCCCGGCATAGCCGCCGCTGTTCTCAGCTCGTTCGCTCGAAAGGATCTCGAGCTTGGAGTTGAAGCCGAGCGTCAGGTCAAGGCTATGCTTGGCCTCGCCATCCTTGAGGTAGGCGCGCGCCGAGGGTTCACCTTCGGCAAAGAGCTTGCTGCCCTTGCGCACATACTCCTTGAGGAACTTGATCTTGTTCTCATCGAACACGGTCACGTTCACCCAGGTCGTCACCTTCTCGCCCTTGATCTTCTTGTTGGACGCAAGGCTGAAGCTGCACAGCTGGCGCCCGCTGTCGAGGGTCTTGAACTCGGGGTCTTTGCCGAGGTTGCCGATCACCTGCATGGTAAGCATGGTATGTCTCCTTCGTTTCACTGGTGATGGTGGATGCACCCTGCCCCGTAAGTCGTTTCGGGAGTTGGCTGCCTACTCGGTCCAGTGCGGGCAGGGTGCGGTTGCCGTGGTGTTTCCACCTGCCACGGCGTCAGGTTTCGAGCCCCGCTTGCACCCGGGGATGGAACTTATGCGGGTTCGAGCGCCTTGGTCAGCTCACCCTTCTTGGCGCTGTAGTGCTGGCGCGCTGCCGCCACCTGTGCAGCGTTGGTCTTGGCCAGTCGATCAACGGCCGGCCGATACTTGGCCAGTGCTACGTCCAGCTGCTCGAGCGTGGTGGCGGCATCGATCGCAGCCTTGAACTCATCAAGCTCAGCCACGGCCTCGACCTTGGCGGTAGCCTGGAACTCGGCGGCAACCTGATCGACATACTTGCTGTCGTCGAACTGGCCCATGTGCACATCGGCGCCGACGCCGACGAACTTGAAGGCGTTGTTGACCGCATCGGTGAACGCCTTCTTGAATGCCTCGTCGTCTTGGAACAGCTGGCCCGAGCTGCGCTTGGTGATCACCTTGTCGCCGCCCACCCCGTAGAAGAACTGGCCGGGGTTGGTGTGCCAGCAGCGAACGTGGCAATAGACCAGCACCTCGCCATCATTGGCATGGACCAAGGTGAACTGCGGTTCTTCCATGCCCCAGCCTTCACCGACCGGGCCGAAGGTTTCGGTTAGGCGCTGCACAATCCAGATCGGTTTGAGTGCGGTGCCGGAGAAACCGCCAGCACGCTTGAACCCCTTGGTGTGCTTGGGATCAGTCTTGCCGAGCGCATCCCAGAAGCGCGTGTTGCTCTTGCTCATTGCCGTGTCTCCTTGATGGTCCAGACTTTGGCCATGCGCCCGCTGTCATTGCGGCGGCGCTGGCCAGTGTCCTCGATGTGTCCAAGCTTTTGGAGCTCGGTGATGCGGGGCCGGATCGACAGGATCGACAGGCCCAGCTTGTCTGCCACTTCATCTGGTGTGGCAGGGGCGGCGGCGATAACCCGAAGGCACGCCGCACGAAGGCGGGGCGTGCGAGGGGCTATCGCCTCAGCCGCTGCTCGTCCTGTCTCTTGATCCTTGAAGCCGGGCTGGTGCGGATAGGTAAACAGATCCATTGCAGTCTCCGTGAGCCGTGCGTGGGTGATGAACTGGTGCCAGCCAGTGAGGAACAGCGTGACCGCTGCGCAGTAAGCGGCGATGGCGACGATGATCTGCGCCCACTCCATCAGCTGCCGAAGCGCAGCGAACCGCGCTTGTCCCGCTTGATGGTGATGCCGTGGCCGGTGCACTCGGACGCATCGGCCGGGACCAGTGCTTTCAGCCCAGCCTTGGCGTCCTCGAAGGTCTTGGCTGCGGCCATGTAGCCGATGTAGTCCGCGGCATGGTTGGCCCATTGGTTATCGCCGGTCATGTCGTAGGCACGCAGCCCATCGATCGGCACGGTGGCCCCAATCTTCTCGACTTCTGCCATCTTGGCGGTCGGCAGGATCTCGGGCGGCACCCGGTTTTCGACGTGCCACCAGAAGCTGGTGATCAGCTGCTGCAACTCGGTGATGTAATCTTCGTTCCGCGCCACCTCGCACCACTCTGGCTCACTGTTGCCGGCGATGATCGAGAACATGATGGTGTCCGCCTCGGTGACAGCCATCGTGTGCTGCAACTGCGGCATGTAATAGACCGCCTTGT
>JAJTFU010000007.1 GCA_021299075.1 Novosphingobium sp.
CACCACAGCCACAATCGGAATCAGCGAACGCCGGTAGGACAGCCAGCCCAGCGCCAGTGCCGCGATGATCCCGCCCGAAGTCAGCAAAGCGCCCGCTGAAACCGCTGTTCCTTCGCCTGTTCCGGCATCGGCCAGGATCTTGGGAATCCAGCTGGTCAGGAAATAGAAGGTCATGACGCAGGCAAAGAAGCTCGCCGCGATCAAGGCCAGCGGTGTCCGAACTTTGATCAACGCCGCGGTGCGCGCCGACTTGGCGGGGCCAGGCGATGCCGGGCACCTTGCTTCATCGGCAATCTCGCCCAACCGCGCCAGCAGCGCAGTATGTTCAGCCTCTCGCTCCGGTTGGCTGGCCAGAAACGCCAGCGATTCAGGCATGCCGAGAAAGACCGCGGGAAACAGCGCCAGTGTCAACAGGGCTCCGGCCAGAAACACCGCCGGCCAGCCGAACTGGGCCAACAGCCAAACCGCCAGAAATCCGCCGGCCGAAGCGCCAATCGCAAAGCCCGCCTGCATCAGAGCGACCGCCATGGCCCGTGAGCGCGGCGCTGCATATTCGGCGACCATGGTGTTGATGCAAGGCAGGATTGCTCCGATGGCCAGGCCGGTCACCACCCGCGCAGCACCAAGCGCTACCAGCCCGGCCGACAAAGCCGCCGCGCACATCGACAGGGTGGCAATTGCCAGGCAAGCCAAAATGACCGGGCGCCGGCCATAGCGATCGGCCAGCGGTGCGATCAGGAGTGATCCGGCCATCATCCCGCCCAGTCCCAGGCTGAATAACAAACCCAGCCGCTCGGGCGAGAGCACCCAGGCTTTCCCGACAGCCGGCGCGGTATAGGCCATGGCGAGAATGTCGAAGCCATCGAGCATGTTGATGCAGATACACAGCGCAATCACCCGCAATTGCAGCGCCGACATGCCCGTGCGCTGAAACATTCTCAGCATGGTTGCAGTGCACCGAAATAAGCGCTGCAGGCGGCGGTGAAGGCCGCTGCCTCTTGCGTTAACGGGCTATCCTTGGGGCGGGCCAAGGCGATCGAAATGGGCGCATGGTTGCCGGACAAGGGCCGTACTACCAACTGCTTGCCATCATAGCTCAGGTCGCCCGCAGGCCGGGTTACCAGCACGGAATAGCCCAGGCCGTTGGCCACCAGACTGCGCACCAGTTCGATGGAAGAGGGGCGCATCACCACATTGGGTTCAAGCCCACAGTCGCCGAACATACCGGTCACATAGTCACGGCTGAGTGGTTGATCGAGCAGGATGAGCGGATCGGCGGCAAGTTGGTTCAGGCTCAGCGTTTCTGATTGTGCCTGCGGGTCATCGGCCGCGAACAGCGCATAGGGCTGCTGGAGCGTGAGGAGCTCGACTTCCAGCGTTGGGGGTACGGCACGATCATAGAGAAGGCCCAGCGCCGCGGTTCCTGTTTCGACGAAATGGGCGACCTGCGCCTGGTCGCCTTCGATCACCTCGATCTGCAGTTCGGGATGGGCCTCGCGCAGACGGACCAGCAGACCCGGCAGATGCACGGCAGCAAAACTAGAAAGGCAGGCGACGCACAGGCTTTGCCCCGCCGCTTCGCCGCGCTGGTTCGGGGCAGGTGGCAAGCGGAATGCCGCCGAATAGGACCGGTTGGCATAGACCAGTGCCCGGCCCTGTTCAGCCAAATGAACCTGCTGCACTTCACCGAACAACACATGATGCTGCCCGACGACGCGGTCTTCCACAAGCCGACAGTCGAAGCTGGCCAGCGCGCCGCGTAAAACCGGAGATCCAGTCGCGCCGCGCTCCCATCTGCCTTGTCGCCATAGCGTCCGGCGAATGTATCCGAGACGAAGGCCTGATCGTCCCGCAGGATGTTCACTGTGAAAACCCCGTTGGCGATGATCGGCGCGGCACCGGAGCTGTTGTCGTTGACGCAGACCAGCAGGACAGGTTTGTCGGTATCCGCCGACACCGACGACATGGCCGAAACTGTAACCCCGGCGCGCCCGGCTGGACCATCGGTGGCAACGACATTCACTGTCGCGGCAACGAAGCTCATGCCATCGAGAAAGTCCTGCCGCAGTTGGGTCATCGCCGCTCCAGAAAATCGCGCAGCGTGCGATTGAAAAGCGCGGCCTGTTCGACATTGCTGAGGTGCGCGGCCTCAAGCGAGACCAGCCTGGCGTCAGGTATCGCCGAGACCAGAAATTCGGCGTGTTCGGGCGGTGTCGCTGGATCCTGGTTTCCAGCAATAACCAAGCTAGGTACAGCAATCAGCGGCGCGGTTGAAAGCAGCATAGCCGCTACCCTGCTAACATCGGTGGGGCATGCCGCGCGGAACCCGGCGGTGAACCAGCGTTCAAGCACCGGGGCGACCATCGCTTCCATGCCCTTGTCCAGCACTGCCGCGATCCGATCTGCCCAGCCCGACGGCGGGCCCATATAGGCCGAGGTGTTGGCCAGGGTCAGGCTAAGCAGGCGCTCGGGCGCGCGGTATCCCAGCCACTGCCCGGTCATGCCGCCCAGCGACACCCCGGCAAAATGTGCTCGCTCAATTTCCAGTGCGTCTATCAGACCAAGAACATCGCGCCCCAGTCGGTCCAGCGAATAGCTGCCCTCCGGCACGTCCGATCCGCCATGTCCGCGCGGATCATAGCGCAGGATCGAATAGCGATCAGACAGCGCCGCGACCTGGGCATCGAACAGCGCCATCGACGTACCAAGCGAGGGTGAGAGGACCAGCACCGGTGCGCCAGCGCGCGGCTGATAATCGCAGGCGATGCGGCAGCCGTCATCCATAGCGATGTGGTGCGGTTTGCTCATTCGCGCGGCCTCGTGGTCAGCTTCTCGATGCGTTTCTCGTTGATCGTACTTTTAACGATCCGGTCAACATAAATACCCGGGATATGGATCGCGTCGGGATCGAGCGTGCCCGGCTCGACGATCTCCTCGGCCTCGACCACGGTGATCTTGCCGGCGGTCGCCATCGGCGCATTGAAATTGCGCGCGGTCTTGCGGAACATCAGGTTGCCCGCAGTATCCGCCCGCCAGGCTTTGACCAGCGACAGGTCCGCGCGCAGCCAGGTTTCGCGGACATAGTCCTCACCCTCGAATGCTTCCACAGGCTTACCTTCGGCTACGACGGTGCCGACGCCGGTCTTGGTGTAGAACGCCGGAATTCCAGCCCCTCCGGCGCGGATTCGTTCAGCCAGCGTGCCCTGGGGATTGAGCTCAAGCTCAAGCTCGCCCGAGAGGTACTGCTGCTCGAACAACTTGTTATCGCCGACATAGGAGCTGATCATCTTGGCGATCTGCCGGGTCTGGAGCAGCATCCACAGCCCGAACCCATCCGCCCCGGCATTGTTCGAGATGACCGTCAGGCCCGCCACCCCGCTTGCCTTGATTTCGGGGATCAGGCTTTCAGGGTTACCGGAAAGCCCGAAGCCGCCCGACATGATCGTCATGCCGTCAAACAGGATGCCTTCGAGCGCTGCGGCTGGAGAAGGATAGACCTTTTGCACGCGCCGGCCTCAGGCTTCGGTGCGCGGGCGCGCCGAGAACGCCTGATCGGCATCGGATCGCGCCTGCTGTAGCTCGAAATCGAACACGATTGCGGGATTGCCACCGCTGCGGTCCGGAACCGGCAAAAGCCCCTCGCGCGTGCCGAACGCGAAGTCATCGTGCGCGTGGGGGTCATCGCCGAAGTTGATCTGGGTGGTCAGCGTCCGATAACCGGGCGCTTCGATAAAGAAGTGGACGTGGGCAGGGCGATCACCATGCCGGCCGAGTGCCTTCATCAGCCGGTCCGTGGCGCCACCCGGAGGACAGCTGTAGCCGCGCGGCATTTTCGAGCTGAAGGCATAGCGGCCGTCCGCGCCGAGCTTGATCCGCCGCCGGTTGTTGAACGCGCTCTGCTCTCCGGTCGGATCGAAGTGCGAGTAGAACCCTTTCGAGTTGGCGTGCCAGACGTGCAGCACCGCATCCTTAACCGCTTCGCCACCGGGGCCGATGATCCGGCCCGACATGGTCAGCGTTTCGGTGTCATCGGGGTCATTGGTAAGGTTGACGTCGTTGGTCTTCGTCAGGTCGCCATCGACTAGCGGAGCGCCTGCCACGTAGAGCGGACCTTCAATCGTGCGCGGCGTTCCGCCGCTGATCCCGGCTTCGGCATCCTTGGCGTCCATATGCAGATCGATGAAGTGCTCGATTCCTACACCCGGCGCGATCAGGCCGAATTCGCCGGCGCCTTCCTGCAGGAACATCAGCGCCTGCCAGAATTCACCTTCGCTGATATCGTATTTTTCAATCGCCACCATGATCGCTTCGAGCAGATCGCGGGTAATCGCTTTCAGACGCGGATCACCGCCCGCTTCGGTCAGGCCGCTGGCGCGATCGAGCAGGGATTGGACGGTTGCTGATTTGACAATATCGGTCATCGTGACGCTCCTGGGTCAATCGTCTTGGTTGATGTCGGATGGGTGGCGGCAAAGCGCCGTTACCTTCACGGTCATGAAGGGATAGAGCGGCAGGCTCATCATGATGTCGTGAAGCTCGCCCGCGCTCTCGACATCGAAAATGCTGACATTGGCGTAGCGCCCGGCAACCCGCCAGATATGCGGCCACTTGCCGGCGCGCTGAAGCTCGTGCGAGCGCGCCTTTTCGCGCGCCTTCATGTCCTCGAACACCGTCTTGTCGATGTCCCAGGGAACATCGAGGTCCATTTCCACCATGAACAACATCGCAAATTCTCCTTAGTGACGCCGAAAACGATCAAGCTTGTTGCGATCCACACGAACCCCCAGGCCGGGACCATCGGGAACGATCAGGCCAAAGTCCTGGTAGATCAGTGGTTCGGCCAGGAATTCCTCGGTCATCAACAGCGGGCCGAACAATTCTGTGTGCCAGACTAGATCGGGCAGGCATGCAAACACATGAGCCGATGCCGCAGTCCCGATTCCGCCTTCGAGCATGGTGC
>JAJTFU010000116.1 GCA_021299075.1 Novosphingobium sp.
GGGGCAGGGGCGAATGCAGCGCCAGGCGGTGATCTTCCCACCAGCGCACGCCATCGTCCAGCCAGCGGAAGATGTCCGCGTTCAGGATCGTGCCATCGGCATCGACCATCGGTTCCTTCGACGAAATGTCGTCGCACATGGCGACTTGCAGCCCGCGCTCCTGCGCGATCCGGGCCATGGCCACGGCGGCATCGTGGATGTCATCGGGGCAACGAATGGTCACCTGCTCAAGCAGCTGGGCGGTGTTCTCGCGCCCGTGCGGTGTGCGCAGTTCAACGACGTTCCCAATCAGGGCTTCTTCGCTCACAGATCCTCTCCCGTCGCCCTGTTTTTCGGTGGGCGATCTTGCGAATCGGAGGCTATCAAGTTTTCCGCCTTAACGCTACGGAATAGCGGCAGTTGCGGTGGGGCGGGGGCGGCGTGCGACCGCTCCCCTCAGAGGCCCAGCACGGACTTGGCGATGATGTTCTTCTGGGTCTCGTCCGAACCGCCGAAGATCGTGGCAGCGCGGTTGTTGAGAAAGCGGGCCATGGCGATCTGCGCGCGTTCGCTGCCGATCGGTTCGGGCGCTTCGTTGCCATAGAGCGGGCGCTCCGGCGGCAGTTGCAGCCCGTCGTAACCCAGCAGGTCCAGCCGCAGCGTATCGAGCGTCTGGCCGATGTTGGACCCCAGCAGCTTGCACAGCGATGTCTGCGGCCCTGGCTGGCGACCCTTGGCGAGTTCGGCCAGGATGCGCAGCTCGGTCACTTCCAGCGCTTCGGCATCCAGCCGGGCGCGAGCCAGCCGGTCACGGAAGCGCGGGTCCTTGGCCATCGCGCCGTTGACGCCCGACGGCTGGGTGCGGGCCAGCTCTTCCAGTTCGGCGATGCCTTGCAGCAGGCGCGGGGCAAAGCACGAACCGCCGCGCTCATTCTCCAGCAGGAACTTGGCAATGGTCCAGCCCTGGCCTTCATCGCCGATGCGGTTCTCGACGCCGGTGCGGGCATCGGTGAAGAACACCTGGTTGACCTCGTGGTCGCCCGACATCGAAATGATCGGCGAAACTCCACCCCCGGCTGGTCCATCGGCACCAGCAGGAAAGTGATCCCGGCCTGCTTCTTCACCTCAGGATTGGTGCGGGTCAGGGCAAAGATCCAGTCGGCATGGTGGGCATGCGTGGTCCAGATCTTGGAGCCGTTGATCACATATTCGTCGCCCTCCAGCCGCGCGGCGGGTTCGGAATAGCCCTGGCACCAGTAAACTTCGCCCGCCAGGATGCCGGGCAAGAAGCGGTCCTTCTGCTCTTGCGTGCCGAAGTGGCAGATCACCGGACCGACCAGCCGCAGCCCCAGAATCGAGAGTGCCGGCGCTCCGGCCAGCGCGCATTCCTTTTCGAAGATGAAGCGTTGGGTCGGGCTCCAGCCGGTCCCGCCATCGGCCTTGGGCCAATGCGGCGCGACCCAGCCCTTGCGGTAGAGGATCTTGTGCCATTCCAGGCCGATGTCAGGCTCGACAAACACGCCAGGCGTGCGGCGGGCGCCAACCTTCAGGTGCTCGGGCAGGCTTTCGGCCAGGAAGGCCCGCACCTCTTCGCGAAAGGCCAGATCCTCGGGTGAGAAGTCCATGTCCATCGCCGCAAATCCTCAGGCTTCGGTCCGCATCGCCCAGGCAATGCCCCGGCGCAGCAGATCGTAATAAACGTCATAGTTCCACGCGCACTTTTCCGGGTGCGGATAGAAGTCGGCCATGCCTGGCAGGTCATAATGACCGCGGCAATGGCCCAAAGTGTTGTAGACGATCCGCCCCTGGCCGATGTCGCGGGTGTAGAGGATCGGCACGACCGTATCTTCCCACTGGCCCTCGATGAAGCCGGTTGCCTCGCCTTCGAAGCGGGTCTGCATCAGGATGTCGATCTCGGCTGTGGTGTGCGAGAGATAGAGCTCGTCCACCACGTCGAAATCGGCGATCCCCCGGCTCAGCTCATGATCGTGGTTGCATACCTCGACGCGGAACGGCCCGATCGGCGGGTGGGCCTTGAACTGGGTGCCCAGCATTTCCATCACGTCGGGCCGGTCATTCGGTGCGTCGACCAGGCCGCTTTCGGTGAAGACCAGGATCGAATTGGTGCCGTGCAGCGCCAGCCACTTGCCGCCCTTTTCCAGCCAGGCGCGGATTGCGGCGGCCTCTTCCGGGCTGGGCATCAGGTCGCAGGTATAGGTCACCAGGAACTGGCAGGCGTTGAGCCGCTCGGTATCGCCGTAATTGCAGGCCACCGTGGTGCGGATCTGCGGATGCTCAGCCAGCAGCTTGAGCACTTCGAGCCGGGCGTGATCGATATCGTGATACTTGCCGGCCGCCACGAAGTGCGCGTCGATCCGGGCGGGGGGTGTCTGGCTCATGTTCTCAGGACCTGATTGAACCGCCGCCGTCGACCGTGAAGTCGCAGCCGGTGGTGAAGCTGGCATCATCGCTGGCAAGGAAGACGACCGCCTTGGCCACTTCCTCGGGCTCGCCGATCCGGTTCATCGGATGGGTCGCGGCGAAATTGGTTTCGATGTTCTCGGGCGTGTCGGCGCCGGAGAACTTGTAGCGGTTGTACATCGGCGTGCGGATCGCGCCGGGGTGGACCATGTTGGCCCGGATCGGCACGCCGCGCTCGGCACAGTCGAGCGCGATCGAGCGGGTCAGCCCGACGAGGCCAGCTTTCGAGGCGCTGTAGGCAGCGACAAAGGCGGCGGCGCGGATCGCGATCATCGAGCCGATGTTGACGATGGCGCAGGGCTCGCCCGACCTTTCCATCGCCGGGATCGCCGCACGGCAGCCATAGTAGGGACCGTTGAGGTTGATATCGATGGTGCGCTGCCAGACATCGAGCGACCCGTCGGGCACGTTGCCCGGTTCGGAAATCCCGGCGATGTTGCA
This sequence comes from Novosphingobium sp., assembly GCA_021299075.1. Classification (GTDB taxonomy): domain Bacteria; phylum Pseudomonadota; class Alphaproteobacteria; order Sphingomonadales; family Sphingomonadaceae; genus Novosphingobium. The sequence continues at coordinate 2,902 of JAJTFU010000116.1, forward strand.
GAGCACGTTCAGCTTGCCGAACCGCTTGACCGTCGCATCGACCGCGCGGTGCCAGGCATCGAGATCGCGCACGTCGAGTTCGATCGCGTCAGCCCGGTCACCCAGTTCGGCGGCGAGTTCGCGGGCCTTGTCGATCTGCACATCGGCCAGCATCACGCTGCCGCCTTCGGCCACGATCATTCGCCCGACCGTGGCCCCGATGCCTTCGGCGCCGCCGGAAACCAGCGCGACCTTGCCGTCCATCTTCCCCATCCGACGGCTCCCTATCGCTGCAGGATTGCCACGGCCGCCAGGCCCGGCGCGCCATAGACGTGGCTGTAGCCGACCTTGGGATTGCCCGGCACCTGCCGCGCGCCGCCCCGGCCGCGCAATTGCTGCACGTTCTCGTAAATCTGGCGCAGACCCGAAGCGCCGATCGGTTCGCCGCAGGCCAGGCAGCCGCCATCGGTGTTGACCGGCAGCTTGCCAGTGATCTCGGTCCGGCCTTCGGCCAGCCACTGTTCCTGGTCGCCGTCTTTGCAGAAGCCGTTTTCGGCCATGTGCATGATTTCGGCTCCGCTCTCGGTATCCTGGAGCTGGGCCACGTCGACATCCTCAGGCCCGATCCCGGCGCCCTCGAAGGCTGCCTTTGAGGCGAGCACGGTTGGCTTGCCGCCTTCCTCCACGCTGATCGCCGGCTGGAACACTTCGAACGAGTTGGGCGGACGGGTCCGCACTGCGATATTGGCGATCTTGACCCCGTCGGCGCCCAGTTCGCGCATCTTCTTTTCGCTCGCCAGGATTAGCGCCACCCCGCCTTCGGCCGGCGAGCAGAACATGTACTTGGTCAGCGGATCGTTGATCATCGGCGCGTTGAGGATCGTGTCGAGATCGACCTCGCTGCGGCGCCAGGCATGGTCGGTCTTGGCGCCATTGCGGAAAGCCTTTTCCGCCACCAGGCCGAGCGTCCGGCGGCTGATCCCGTGGAGCTGCATGTAGCGCTGGATCTTCAGCGCAAAGAACTGGGTGGTCAGCATCATCCCGGTCTGGCCGTACCATTCGGGCAGGCCATAGGACTTGGGATCGGCGTTGAAAGCGCCGCGGTCGTGCTTGTCGAAGCCGGTCGCCAGCGCCAGGTCATAGGCGCCCGAGCCCACGGCATATTGCGCCGAGGCCAGCGAGCTGCCGCCAGTGGCGCAGCCGTTGGCCACGTTGATGAAGGGCACACCGGTCAGCCCCAACTCATTGACCATGATATCGGCCGCGCCCGAAGAGGCCGAGCCGCCATAGGCACATTCGATGTCGCTCCATTCAAGGCCCGCATCGTCCAGCGCCTGGCGCACGGCGTAAACGCCCTGATCGCGTCCGCTGCGGTGGTCGGTGCGGCCGAACGGGTGGATCCCCGCGCCGATGATATAGACGTCGCTCATGCTGCGCGCTCCGGCCGGAAGGCAAAGGTGGTGTGCTGGTTGTTGAACGGCACGATGGTCAGCTCCATCGGCATGCCGAGCTTGAGATCCTCCAGCTTGGCATCGACGATCAGGCTTTCGACGATCACTTCACCCGGAATCTCGACATAGCCGAGCAGGTAGGGGACGAAATCGTGCTGGCTTTCGCCCGGCCCTTCATAGGGGGCCTTGGGGCGGAAATCCTGGCGCGTGAAGGACCACAGCGTGCCCTTGCGCGACAGCGGCCAGGGCTCGACGTCTGCGGCCGCATCGCCGGCGGGCATCGGGAAGACGATCTTGCCCGACGACAGCTTGCCGCCGATCAGGCGCGGCTCGGCCTCATTGGTCCAGAGGTCTTCGGCAATCGGGGTCAGAACGCTCATGCCGCCTCCGCATATTCGGTCAGGGTGGCATCGCTGCTGCCAAACAGGCTGACCAGCAGCATCACCCGCTTCAGCGCATGGCCGATCGAGAGTTCTTCGGTCACGCCCATCCCGCCGTGCAGCTGCACCGCTTCGCGGGCAATGTGATCGGCCACTTCGCCAATATAGGCCTTGGCGCCCAGCACCGTGCGGCGCCAGGCCTGACCATCGGCCGGATCGGCCATGGCCGCGCGCAGCAGGGTGGAGCGGGCCTGTTCCAGCTTGGCATAGCAATCGACCATGCGGTGCTGGATGACCTGGAAGGTGCCGATCGGCACGCCGAACTGCTCGCGCTGCTTCACATAGGCCAGGGTATCGTCGAACAGGCGTTGGGCCAGTCCGACCATTTCGGCGGCGGCCAGCAGCCGCGCTTCGGTCACAGCCGCGTCAAGCGCGGCGGCATCGAGCGGCAGGCGGCTCTCGGCCGGGCAGGTCACGTCAAGCAGCTGCAGCTCGCTTGCGACGCTGCCATCGACGATCCGGTAATCGCGCCGATTGATCCCGGGCGCATCCCGATCGACCAGGAACAAGGCAGTCGCGCCGTCCAAATCGGCCGAGACGATCAACTTGTCGGCCAGGCCGCCACCCAGCACGAAGGTCTTTTCACCATTGAGCAGGTAGCCGGAGCCGCTGGCCTTGGCCTTGGCCTTGGTCTGGCGGGGCCTGACGCTGTAACGCGCCTGGCGCTCGGCGAGGGCAGCGGCAACCACGGTTTCACCGGCCACCACGCTGGCGAGCAATTCATCGGCGCCGGCCATGGCGAGCAACCGCGCCGGCAGCACGCCGTTATCCAGCCAGGGATCGGGGGCAATGGCCCGACCCAGCGCTTCGCCGATCACAGCGAGATCGATCGGTTTGCCGCCCAGTTCGATCGAGCTGCGGAACAGCTCCTGTTCTTCGGTCAGGTCGAAATTCATGCGGCTCTCGTGAAGGTGATCGGCAACCGGGTTACGCCGCGCAGCAGGATGTTGGGCAATACGGTAATTTCGCCGCCCTCGGGGATCGCGAAGTTGTCGAGCCGCTCGAGCAGTTCGTCAAAGGCGACAAACATTTCCTTGCGGCTCAGCATGTTGCCCACGCACATGTGCGGACCCTTGCCAAAGGCGATGTGGGTGCGGGCATTGACGCGCTCGATGTCGAACTTGTCGGGATCGGGGAATTTGCTGGGATCGCGGTTGGCGGCGGCATAGCGCAGCTGCAGCGTCGCGCCCTTGGGGATCTTCACCCCGCCCAGTTCGGTATCCTCGCGCACGATCCGCCACATCCCGGCGCTGGGCGTTTCATAGCGCAGCGCTTCCTCGACCAGGTTGGTGATCGTCTTTGGATCGCGGCCACCGGCAGCGGCCTTGGCCTTGGCCATCTGCTCCGGGTTGCGGATCAGCTGGAGCAGTCCGCCGGCAATGGTCGAGGTGGTGGTTTCGTTCCCGGCGACCATGAACTGCTGCATGATCGAGATGATTTCCTCATCGGTCAGCGGCGTCTCGCCCTCGACCCGGGCCTGGACCAGATCGGTCAGCAGGTCGTTGCCGCCGTGCGCCCGCCGCTCGTCGATCTTGCCCTTCATGTAGTGCTGATACTGGACATAGCTGCGTGCGCATTCCAGCTCACGCTCGCGGTCAACCATCTGGCTGAACCGGTCGACGGCGCAGTCAGACCAGTACTTGACCTGCTTGGGATCATTATCGAGCCCGATCTGCTGGGCAATCATCGCCACGGGCAGCGGAATCGCGAAGGCCTCGACGAATTCGCATTCGCCCTTGTCGGCGATGGATTCGATCAGTTCGATCGACTTGGTCCGCATGTCCTGCTCGATTGCGTTCACGCGCGGGGCCGAGAAGGCCAGGTTGACCAGCTTGCGGTTGCGGGTGTGGATCGGCGCATCCACTGTCAGCAGCGTGCCGGGGCTGTCATAGCCCTCGGCCAGGATCGCCTCGATCTCGGGATCGACCGAGCCCATCAGCGAGCTGAAATCGTTCGAGAACTCCTGCGTCCGCCCGGTTGCCTCGGAACACAAGTCGTAGCTGTAGACCACGTAAGTGTTCATTTCCGGCAAGTGCTGGATCGCTGTCCCCGATTCATGCATCGCGCGGTAATGCTCGAAGGGATCGATCAGCGTTTCCTTGGCAAACATGTGTGTCTGCGCGTTCATTCCAGCCTACTCCGGTAAGGATTCCTGAGCCTCAACCCTAGTCCCCCCCCGCAGCGGAATGCGATGCGTGATTTTGCTAGGAAGCGGCGGTGAACCGCAGGGCATTCGCCAGAATCTGCCGCACCGCCAGATTGGCGTAAGTCTCCGGTCCGTCGCCGAACTGCAGGTAGACCAGCTGCGCGGCGCCGGCCGGCTTGACCCAGGCGACGCAATCGTTGCCAGGGGCATGGTCCCACCCGGCATTGTCGAACATTCGCCCGGCCACGGCAGCGGCGGCGGAATAGAAGTTCTCGCGGACAAAGGCATGCCGGGCGCGGATCAGCGGAGTGATGTCCTCGGCAAAGACTTCCGCCAGATAGACCTCGTCGGTCACCGGGAAGGTCGCGGGGAGGCCTGCGGTGACAGGGTGGTCGCAGACCACTTCGGCGGTGTAGGTGACCTCGTGGCGATAGCCCGAATCCGGCTTCTCCTGCCCACGCACCTCGCCCGGCTGATAGAGGAACCGGCCGCCCAGCAGCTCGGCCCATTCCGGCCATTCGGCCCAGCCAGCCAGGGCATGGTGCATCGCGACAGCCCCTTTGCCAGCGGCAAAGCGGGCGGTGATCGCGCGGCGGAAGCCTTCGCTGGGCGGCGTGGTTTCCACCCGGCCATCGGCAAAGGTGTAACCCGGCATGTCGTAGAACAGCAGGCCGTCAGCCTCGCCGGCGCGGCCCTCACCCACCAGCCGCTCCGCTTCGGGATGCAGCAGGTGGGTGACGCGCCAGCCGTCGAGGCTGTCCAGCAGCGCGGCAAAGGCCGGCTCGTCATAGGGGTGGCCCCCTGAGAGGACCAACAAGTCCCGCATCAGATCTTCAGGATCATCTTGCCCTGGTTGGACCCGCTGAACAGCCGCATGAAGGCGGAATAGGCGTTCTCGATCCCTTCATCGACGTGCTCGTCGATGTTGATCTTCCCCTGTGCGGCCCATTCGCCCATCTTCGCCGCGCCCTCGCCAAAGCGGGCGACATAGTCCGCCACCAGCAGGCCGCGGATCGAAGCGCGTTTGACGATCAGGCGCCACAGGTTGCGCGCACCGACCGGCTCTTCGGTGTTGTACTCGCTGATCAGGCCGCACAGCCCGACGCGGGCGTTCATGGCAAGGTTGGCGAGGCCGGCATCGAGGATGATCCCGCCGACGTTCTCGAAGATCACATCGACGCCATTGGGGGCGGCAGCGGCGATCTCGGCGGTCAGTGCCGCCTCGTCCTTGCCGCGATAGTCGATGGCCACGTCAAAGCCATAGCGCTCGGTCAGGCGGCGGCATTTCTCCGCACCGCCGGCGATGCCGATGGTCTTGCAGCCATGGATCTTGGCCAGCTGGCCGACAATCGAGCCGACCGCCCCGGCCGCGCCGCTGACCAGCACGGTATCGCCCGGCTTGGGTTCGCAAACCTCGAACAGGCCGAAATAGGCGGTCATGCCCACGGCACCGAACAGCGAGAGGTAATTGGTGACGCTCGGCACCAGGCCCGGATCGATCGGCTGGGTAAAGCCGCCGACCGTTCCAATCGAATAGTCCTCGATCGCGTTCAGCCCCATTACCCACTGGCCGGGCGCGAAGCCTTCGGCCTTGCTCGCCTCGACCACGCCGATCGTGCTGGCGCGGACCGGGGCGCCGAGCGGGATCGGCGGCATGTAGCTATCGGCATCGTCCATCCACCCGCGCATCGCCGGATCGAGCGAGGCGTAGTGGTTGCGGATCAGGAACTGCCCCTCGGTCAGCTCGGGCAGGGCTTCGGTGACGAGCTCGAAATCCTCGGGCACCGGCTCACCCTGCGGGCGCCGCCGCAGCAGGAAACGTCGATTTACAGTCATGGGAAGTCCTCTGTCTGAACTCAGGCGGGGGCGATCCGCACCGGGATAGCGCTTTGCAGCGCCATGCCAGTAATCGGATCAAAGTCCACCTCGTCGCTGGTCAGGCGGTTGGTCGATCCGCCCATTTCGCGCACGTTGTGCTTGCCGGCTTCGCTGTCGCCAAAGGCATGGGCCATCGAGATCAGTCCGCGCCGGACCCGGTCGCTGGCTTCGACCACACCGTGGATCGAGGCATGGGCCGAGGAGATTTCGATGATGTCGCCATCCTTCAGCCCGCGCGCAGCCATATCCTCTGGGTGGATATAGGCCGGGTTGGTGGTGACCTTCTGGCCCAGGTTCTTGAGCGGCTGGCCGATCGAGTTGAAGCGGTGCTTCGAGCGGCGCGAGATCAGGCGGAAATCGAACCCGGCGGCGCGGGCTGCATCGGCGCTGTATTTCTCCAGCTGGTGCGGCATGTCGCCAGCAGTCAGGTTGAAGCGGTTCTGGACCGAGGGATCGCCAGCTTCGACCAGCGGGTGCAGCTCATCATAGATCACCGCTGCGCCGCCGGCCTTCTGGACGTCCTGCCGGACCTTGCTCGGCGGCACCAGGCAACCCGCCGCCATCAGGTCAAGGAACACTTCCTTCGGCGGGGGTGCATCGCCGTCCATCGGCACCGGACCGCCCATCAGCTGCATCTGGATGCCCAGCTGTTTGGCCAGGTGCCAGAACATCTCGTACTCGTCGATCACATCGCCCGGGGCCTCGGCCACGGCCTCGGTGTAGCGGGCATAGGCGCGTTCGTGCCACCATTCGGACAGGTTGGAGATGTCCTCACGCTCCAGGCACTGCTTGGGGGCCAGGACCACGTCGGCACGCTTGGCGCTGGCGCTCATCCACGGGTCGACCTGGACGAACAGTTCCAGGTCATCAAGCGCGCGGCGCATCTTGAGCTGGTTGGGGAAGCCCACTTCCGGATTGCCGCCGACCGAGATCAGTGCACGGATCTGGCCGGGACCTGGGGTGAGGATTTCATCCGCCATGACGTTGCAGGGCATTTCGACGCCCAGCTGGCCGAGGCCGCGGAAGCGGCTGCGGGCCGAGCCGGGCGCATCGTACAGCGGCACCGGATCGCCAACCTGGGCGCGGGTATGGCCGCGCGGCGAGGTGAACACGCGCGGCGCGCCGGACTTTTCGCCTTCCTGCTTGAAGCGGGCGCAGATCGTGTTGAGGCAAGTGGCGAGGTATTCGGTGAGGGTGCCATTGCCGGCCATTTCCGGCCCGGTTCCGGTCACTGCACAGCCCTTGCTTCCGCCGGCGAACATCCGCGCGGCGCGGACCAGTTCGTCCTTTTCGACCCCGGCGCGCTCTGCTGCGACTTCGGGCGGGAACAGCGCGACGGCGGCTTTCAGGTCCTCGAACCCGTCAACGTGGGCGGCGACGAAATTGCGGTCGTAAAGCTCCTCGTTGATGATCACGTTGAGCATGCCGGCCAGCAGCGCCGGATCCTCACCCGGCTTCACTGGAAGGAAGATGTCGGCCAGCAGACCGACTTCGGCCAGGCGCGGATCGGCGACGATCAGCTTGAGGCCTTCCTTCTTGCGGTCACGAATCCGCTTGGACGGGCTGAACGGCGGCACGCCGCCGACCGGCGCATAGTGCGAGACGATCGGGTTGTTGCCGATGAACAGGGCAACGTCGGCTTCGGAGAAGTTGTTCACCCCGCCTTCCCACTTGCCGTAGCGGGCGGTGGTGAAAACCTTGGCCGGCTGATCGAGCGTGACCGAAGTGAAGAAGTGCTTCGAGCCCACGGCCTGGGCAAAGCTGTAGGAGGCGGCCCAGGCCGCGCTGTTCTGGAAGCCGCCCGAGCCCATGAACACGGCGACGCTGTCCGGCCCGTACTGGTCGATGATCCGGCGCAGCTCGCTTGCCACATGGGCCAGGGCCGCCGGCATCGGGGTTTCATGGAACTGGCCATCATCGCCGCGCACCAGCGAGTGGTGCAGGCGGTGCGCCGCGTTGTGCGAATCCGGCAGCTCGCGGCCCTTCATGCACGAATAACCGCCATATTCTGGATCGTCCGGATCGCCGCGCACGGCCTTCACCTTGCCGTCCTCGACATCGACGAGCATGGCGCAGTTGGCGTGGCAGAAACGGCAGAACGTCTTGTGGGTAGCGACGGTCATCGCGGTGCTCCGGCAAATATCCCATCCAATGCCGCCTTTATGCGGCCTTGGCCGGAAATCCGCGCCGGTTACTTTTGCTAGCTGAAGCCAATGGCGGCTTGCGGCACTAGGCCGGGCGGATGGACCCGCGGAGGCACCCCCGATGGCAGTACCTTTCTTTGATCACCCGTTCCTCAAAGGCCACCACGCACCGCAGCGGTTTGAGGCCGATGCGCCCGACCTGATCATCCACGGCGAGCTGCCGCAGGATCTGGCCGGCGTCTTCGTGCGCAACGGGCCGGAACCGCTCCACCCGCCGCGCGAGGGTGACTATCACTGGTTCGACGGCGACGGTATGGTCTATGCCTTCCAGATCGAGGACGGCCGCGTCGCGATGCGCAACCGCTGGGTCCGGACCGAGAAGTTCGAGCTGGAAAAGGCCGCCGGCAAACGGTTGTTCGGCGTCTTCGGCAATCCCTTCACCTCGGACCCGTCGGTCCAGGGCAAGCGCTACAACACCGCCAACACCAACGTGATCATCCACGGCGGCAAGCTGCTGGCGCTGATGGAAGGGGCCCCGGCGGTTGAGCTTGATCCGCGCAGCCTCGATACCTTGGGCGAGCACGATTACGGCGGCACGATTACCACCACCTTCAGTGCCCACCCCAAGGTCGATCACTTCACGGGCGAGCTGATCAACATCGGCGCCTCGATCAACGGCCCGATGGGCGAACCGGAAATCCGCTATGACGTGATCGGTCCCGATGGCTCGGTCCGCAAGGCCGAGCGGATCAAGGTGCCGCACCACGCGCTGATTCACACCTTCTTCGTGACCGAGAACTGGGTGGTCTTCCCGATCATCCCGATCGACAGCGACCTGCAGCGCTATATGTCGGGCGGACCGATGACCGCCTGGGTCGATGGCCGGCCGACCAAGCTGGCAATCATGCCGAGGAATGGCCCGGCCGATGATGTGCGCTGGTTCGAATACGATCC
>JAJTFU010000117.1 GCA_021299075.1 Novosphingobium sp.
GCAAGCGGGCCTCGCCGCGCTGGTGCTCTATGTGCCCTGGGGCAATGCCGCACTGCAGGGGGCGGCGCACGGGGTGAAGAACCTGCTCGGCTATGCCCAGGCGGGAATCGATTTCCTGTTCGGCCCACTGGCCAAGCCCGAAATCGGCGGCAACAGCTTTGCCATTGCCGCGCTGCCGGTGATCATCTTCTTCGCCGCGCTGATCTCGATCCTCTATTACCTCGGCATCATGCAGCTGGTGATCAAGTGGATCGGCGGCGGGCTGGAGAAGGTTACGGGGATTTCCAAGGTCGAAAGCCTGGGCGCGGCGTCCAATATCTTCGTCGGACAGTCGGAAAGTCCGCTGGTGATCCGGCCCTATCTTTCCGCCCTTACCCCCAGCCAGCTGTTCTGCCTGATGACAGTCGGCATGGCCGGGGTCGCAGGCACGATCCTGGCGGCCTATGCCAGCATGGGCATCCGGATCGATTACCTCGTCGCTGCGGCCTTTATGTCGGCCCCGGGCGGGATCCTGATGGCCAAGATCATCATGCCTGATCCGAAGGGTGAGAAGATCGTCGAGCCGGACGAGATCAAGGTGGCCGGCCTTGAGGAGGAGCCGCCGGCCAACATCATCATGGCCGCCGCACAGGGCGCGCAAACCGGGGTCAAGCTGGCGGTTGCGGTCGGCGCGATGGTGCTGGCCTTCGTGGCGCTGGTGGCACTCGCCAACGGTATCCTGGGCGGGATTGGCGGCTGGTTCGGCCAACCCGACCTCTCGTTCCAGTTGATCCTGGGCTACATCTTCGCACCAGTGTTCTGGCTGCTGGCCGGGCCCGACTGGGCCGAAGCGCTGCGCGCCGGCGGCTTTTTCGGCACCAAAGTGGTGCTCAACGAATTCGTCGCCTTCATCGACCTGGGCCAGGTTCAGGGATTGTCGGAACGGACCGTAGCGGTCGTCACCTTCGCGCTCTGCGGCTTTGCCAACTTCAGCTCGATCGCGATCCAGATGGCGGTTACCGGCGGCCTGGCGCCTGAACAGCGCCCGGTTATCGCCCGGCTGGGGATCAAGGCGCTGGTTGCGGGCAGCCTGTCCAACCTGATGAGCGCAGCGCTGGCCGGTCTGTTCCTCAGTCTATAAGGCCCTTTCCTGAGCTGCTAATCGCTCCGGATTCGAGCGAAACCAAGGGTTTGTCCGGATAGCGGGAAAGCGGTGAGAGCAGCAAGCAGCGGGCCATGGCCGCGCTTGTCCTCTCCGCCGCCGCGCTCTTCACGCTCTGCGGAGCCGCCCCGCGCCAGACCTGCGTGGTCGATGGCGACACCTTCTGGTTGGCTGGCGAGAAGGTACGCATGGCCGACATCAATGCACCGGAAACCGCCCAGGCCGAGTGCCCGAGCGAACGCCAGCGCGGGGAAGCGGCCAAGCTGCGGCTGCTCGCACTGCTGAACGCCGGCCCGGTCGAGCTGGTGGACGATGCCCGCAGCCGTGACCGCTATGGCCGACGTCTGGCCGTAGTGGCGCGGCGCGGCGCAAGCCTTGGCACGCAGCTCGTCAATGAAGGCCTGGCCGAGCCCTGGCGCGGTCGGCGGTCAAGCTGGTGCGATATGGCAGGGCAGTGAAGAACGCTCCGACTGACAGGTCAGAGCGCCCCGTGCCGTCCGTGCCGCGCCCTCAGGAATAGGCGAGCCGAACAGTCTGTTGGCGCCGCCGCAGCTGCCAGCCAATGATCCCGACGCCCGCAATCATGAGCAGCCAGGTCCCAGGCTCAGGCACTTGCGAAAAGGTGGTAAGATAGAGGTTCGACCCTGACAAGCCGCCCAAATTGAGCGTGATCTTGTCGGTCGGCTTCAGGTTGTTCCAGAGGAAGAAAGCTGTGCTGCTTCCGCTCCTGTCCCCGGCGTTGCCACGGTGGATGCCGATTACGGTGCGTCCAGACATGAACCCGGTGAAATCGATCGTGCCGCCGGTGTTTGAGATAGATCCAAGGTTTTGCACGATCGTCATGCCGTTCCAGCTGAAGCCCAGGCTGGCCAGCGCCTGCATGGCATCAAGCTGGTCCTTGTATGACTGGCTATTCTTGGGGCCAGTCTTGCCCCAATCCAGCAGGTTGCCCTTGTACCAGCCGCGGCAGGCTGAGGCCGAAGGCGATACGTCGGTTGCCTTGCAGGCAATGCCTGAAGAAACCAGCGCGGCGTGGCTTGGGGCTGCAAAGGTGGCCATGGCAGCAAGGAGCAGAAACTGCTTCATCGTGGATCCTGATCTCTCAATCGCTTGATTCGTCTTAGGATTTACACGTGAAGCCAATACGGCGGCGAGGAGCAATAGGCCATCCGGCCTAGAGAGCAGGACGTTTGCAGACGGTTCCCGGTTTGGGACAATCCAGTTCAGGGACGCTAATCAGGAGGGCAAACAAAAAGCCCCGGCATTGCCGGGGCTTTCTGCGGTTCAGTGTGTCTGATCGGGTATGATCAGGCGTAGCTGACCTTGACGGTCTGGCGACGGCGACGCAGCGCAGCACCAGCAATGCCGACACCCAGGATCATCATGAGCCAGGTCGAGGGCTCAGGCACAGCGGCGAACGAGAGCACGCCCGAATAACCGCCTTCACCCCAAGACTGGCCGCTGACAGCCAGGACATTGTTGCCGCCGGGAGCAATCCCCAGGTTGTTGAGGAAGCGGAACTCGGTCGCGCCAGTGCTGCCGATCACGAAGTTAATCCCGTTCAACGTAACCGACGAGAAATTGATGTCGGTCGCCTGGCTGGTGCGGGTCGAAGTAATCGACGCACTGACCAGCTGCATGCCAGCCGGAGTAATAAAGTTAGCAACGTCGTTGAACGTGCAGGGAAGCGCCGTTGAGAGGCACGGTATCGGGCTGCTCGCAAAAGTGCCGGACGTCGGGCCGGTCATGGTGACAACCAGCGCCGCATTGGCGTTGGCACTGAAGGACAGGGCCAGAGCCCCAGTCGCAGCAAGCAGATACTTCTTCATCGCGCTTCTCCTGAACCGAAATACCAATTGAATCTCGTATTCCGTTAGCTAACCCGAATCGGAGTGGTTGCCAACACGTTAATCAGGTCAGAACACTGGAATTCCAGGCCCATCCTGAAATGGGACAGTTTCGTCGGGAGAAAGAAATATCGCCAAGCCGCGGGAACAAAAAGCCCCGATCCTAAAGTCGGGGCTTTCCGCCGTCGTTATCCGCAAGCTTTAGCGGCAGGACACCTGCACCCGCTGGCGGCGGCGCAGAGCCATGCCAACGAATCCGACGCCCAAGATCATCATCAGCCAGGTCGAAGGCTCGGGAACACCGCCACCAGCACCGGAAAAGGATAGCGTTCCGCTGTAGGATGCGTCACCGCCGGTTGTACCGGTGATCGCCAGGGTGTTCAGCTTCCCCGGCCCAAGCAGCAAATCCGCGAGATAGCGGAACTCAACCGAACCGGTGGATCCGATCGCAAATTCCAACCCGTTGATCATCACCGAGGTGAAATCGATGTTGGTGGTAAGGTTGTTCCCGCCCAGGATCGATGAAATCGTGGGGCTGAGTGTCGTGTAGTTACTGGGCGTAACGAACGTTGTGGAATCGGAAAAGCTGCACGGCGCCGGAGCGGGGGTGCAGGTTACCGAAGTGTTCCGGAAAGTGCCGGCGGCATCGCCACCTACGAGGACGACAAGCGCCGCGCTGGCATTCGAACTGCAGGCAAGGGCCAAGCCCCCCAGCCATGAGGGCAAATTTTCTCATTGTACGTATCTCCTGATTTCAGACGGGGTGGGGGCTCTGATCAGGACGAGGATTTCTATGCCTCGAATCTTGCGGTAACAACGCGCAAGCGGCAGTCCGTGCCGGGCCTGATACGGGTCGAAGATCGAGAAAAGTTCGCGAAAACTGCAAAAAAATTGGAGACGGAGATGCTGATCATTGAGGGCTGGCTGAAGCTGGCAACGGGCGAGTTCGACAAGGTGGCCGATGCCGCGCGCACCATGGTCGCCGAAACGGTGAAGGAAGAGGGCTGCCTGACCTATGCCTTTTCCCGCGACATCAACGATCCCGACCTGATCCGCATTGCCGAACGCTGGGAAACGGCCGAAGCCCTCGCCGCGCACGGCCAAAGCGCGCATATGGCAGCCTTCAACAAGGCGATGGGCGGGGTGAAGCGCGAGGGTGCGGAGCTGTGGCTCTATTCAGGCGAAGCGATTCGCCGGATCATGTGATGGGCTGGCCGGGGTCCTAGATCCCGGCCCACCATTGGTAGCCGCGATTGTCTTCCCAGAACCCGCCCTTGCCTCCGTATAGCCCGGCCAGACTTTCGCGCAGTTCGATCCGCATGATGTACTTGGCCTGCTTGTAGCCCAATTGCCGTTCGACCCGCAGCCGGATCGGGGCGCCGTGCGGTTCGGTCAGCGGGGCATCGTTCATCCGCCAGGCCAGGATGGTCTGGGGGTGGGAAGCCTCGACCAGGTCAATCGACTCGTAAAATGGCTTGCCTTCCAACTTGTCGGCGCAGTGGAACACGACATAGCGCGCACCCGGCATCAGCCCGGCAGCACTGAGGATCGCGCCAAGCTGCGGCCCCTGCCACTTGCCGATCGCGCTCCAGCCCTCGACGCAGTCATGCCGGGTAATCTGGGTGCGCTGGGGCATGACCTGGAGCGCGCTCAGCGGCAGGGCGAGCGGGCGGTGCACCAGCCCGTCAACCCGCAGGGCCCAATGGTTAAAGCCTCCGGCCAATAGAGCGCGATAGGCTGGATCGGGCACCCGCAGGCTGCCATTGGCCTTGAACACGGGGGACATGTCGGCCTCGGTAAACTCGCGCGCCAGGCTGTCGCCAATGATCGCGCGTTGGGTCAGTTCATGGAGCCGGCCGACACCGGCCAGGCCATCCTTGAAAGTCTGGCTGTCGTTGAGCGCATCGCANNNATCGCAGCCGGACAGCAACAGGCCGCCCGCCCCCGCCGCGCCGACCTGAAGCGCCTTGCGCCGGGTCAGGATCATGCCTCATCCCCCTTCGCCCGCGGCAAGCGATACCAGCCGGTCAGCATCGAGCGCACCTCGTTGATCGGGCCGGCCAGCACCACCATGATGATGTGCGCGAAGAAGAACAGCACCAGGCCGCCTGCCGCCAGGAAGTGGACCGAGCGCGCCGACTGCCGCCCGCCGAACAGGTCGACCAGCCACGGCCAGGCCGCATCGAGCGCCGGTGACATGGCCAGGCCCGACAGGATGATGGCCGGGATCAGCACGAACAGCACCCCGCCATAGGCCAGCTTCTGCAGCACGTTGTAATTCAGCGCCGCCGCCCCGATGGGGAATCGCAGCCGGGCATGCTCGCCAATGTCATGCAGGATGTGGCGCGGGCTCCATTCGGCCCGGGTAATGTGCAGCCGGCGCGCGATGTGCCCGCGTAGCAGCCCCCAGATCAGGTAGCCGGTGAAGGCCAGCACCAGCAGCCAGGCAAAGGCAAAGTGCCACAGCCGCGCATCGGCGAGGCTGTAATCTGACGGGATCGTCATCCAGCCGGGAAAGGCGATATCTTCCATCGCCGCCAGCACCAGCCAGGCATGGTCATGATCCGATCCGTAATGGCCCCAATAGAGCCGCGGATGGGCGTTGAGGATCATCAGTCCGCTCATCAGCATGACCAGGATGCACAGCGCGTTGGTCCAGTGCCACAGCCGGGTCGCCAGGGCATGGCGCCGCACCAGATCGCCGCCATGCGGCTGCGGCCGGTCATCGGCGGGCGGAAGATGCTGGTCCATCAGGTCCCTTTTCGGCGGTCGCGGCCCAAAGGTTACAGGCCTCCTGCAAAAAAACCAGCCGCAGCTTGCCACCCCTGCCTGCCTCCCCTACCCGGCAAATCAAGGGGAGAGATTACCGTGCCGCCGGGCCAGCATCGCCATCATCCTGTCCTGCCCTTCCTGGTTGCCGCCAGCGGGATCGCGCTGTTCAGCGTGATGGACGCCGTGATGAAGAGCGCCAGCCTGCAGGTCGGCGCCTATAACGCCATGCTGTTCCGCTCGGGCTTCGGCGTGCTGCTGATGCTGCCGCTGTGGCGGGCGACGGGTGGACGCTGGCCGGATCAACCGGCGCTGCGGCTCCATGCCCTGCGCGGCCTGATCAGTGCGGGCCTGGCCACCAGCTTCTTCTGGGGCCTGATCCGCTTGCCGCTGGCCGAGGCGATCGCCCTATCCTTCATCGCGCCGCTGATCGCGCTCTACCTTGCTGCCGTGATGCTGGGCGAAAAGATCGCCCGTGGCGCTGTGATCGCCTCGCTGCTCGGCTTTGCCGGCGTGCTGGTGATCGGCGCCGGGCGGCTGGGGCGCGAGGCGCTGAGCGAGGACGCGATATGGGGGATCGGCGCGGTGCTGCTCTCGGCCGTGCTCTATGCCTTCAACCTGATCTTCCAACGCAAGCAGGCCCAGCTCGCCAGCCCGCAGGAAGTGGCGCTGTTCCAGATGGGCTTTGCCGGCCTGTTCCTGGCCTTGGCCGCACCGTGGCTGGCCGTGGTGCCCAGCCTGCCCGTGCTGGGCGAAATCGCCACTGGCGCCGCCCTTGCCGCTGTCTCGCTGATGCTGCTGAGCTGGGCCTATGCCCGCGCCGAAGCGCAGGTACTGCTACCAATCGAGTACACGGCCTTTATCTGGGCGGCACTGCTCGGCTGGCTGGTCTTCGCCGAGCCGGTGACGGTCGAAACGCTGGCCGGGGTGGTGCTGATCGTGATCGGCTGCTGGATTGCCGCGCGCAAGGCGGCGCCGGCTCACACCGAACAGACCACGCTTTAGTCTGATCCGGCCCGGAATCCCGGTCCAGCTACTTGACGCGCCGCGCAAACCCGCGCATCGGCGGCGCCGATATGGCTCGGCTGCACCCGCGAAAGGGGCGTGCGCGCAGGCGGGCACCACCAACAGGAGTATTTGCGGGATGACCCAGGTCGGACAGGACACGCTCGGGACGCGCAGCACGCTTAGCGTCGGCGGCAAGGACTATGCCTATTATTCGCTCAAGAAGGCCGCGGCCAAGCTGGGCGATGTCAGCCGCCTGCCCTTTTCGATGAAGGTCCTGCTGGAAAACCTGCTCCGCTTTGAAGACGGCGGCTTCACCGTCTCAACCGATCACGTCAAGGCGGTGATCGACTGGCAGAAGAACCCCAAGGAATCGACCGAGGAAATCCAGTACCGCCCGGCCCGCGTGCTGCTGCAGGATTTCACCGGCGTGCCCTGCGTGGTCGACCTGGCCGCCATGCGCGATGCGATTGCCAAGCTGGGGGGCGATACCAGCAAGATCAATCCGCTGGTCCCGGTCAACCTGGTGATCGACCACTCGGTGATGGTCGACGAGTTCGGCCATCCCAAGGCGTTCCAGGAGAACGTCGAGATCGAATATCACCGCAACATGGAACGCTATGACTTCCTGAAGTGGGGCTCCAAGTCGCTCAACAACTTCTACGCCGTGCCGCCGGGCACCGGCATCTGCCATCAGGTGAACCTGGAAAACATCGCCCAGACTGTCTGGACGAGCCAGGACCAGAGCGGCGCGACCGTGGCCTATCCCGACACCTGCGTCGGAACCGACAGCCACACCACCATGATCAACGGCCTGGGTGTGCTGGGCTGGGGCGTCGGCGGGATCGAAGCCGAAGCCGCCATGCTCGGCCAGCCGGTCTCGATGCTGATCCCCGAGGTGGTCGGCTTCAAGCTGACCGGGGCCCTGCGCGAAGGCGTGACCGCGACCGACCTGGTGCTGACCTGCACCAACCTGCTGCGCAAGCACGGCGTGGTCGGCCGCTTCGTCGAGTACTACGGCCCGGGCCTAGCCTCGCTCAGCCTCGCTGACCGCGCGACCCTCGCCAACATGGCGCCGGAATATGGCGCGACCTGCGGCTTCTTCGGGATCGACGACAAGACGCTCGATTACCTGCGCCTTACGGGCCGCGAGGAAAGCCAGATTGCCCTGGTTGAAGCCTATGCCAAGGAGCAGGGCTTCTGGATCGATCCGGCCGCTGCCGATCCGATCTTTTCCAGCACGCTGGAACTCGACATGGGCACCGTCGTCCCCTCGCTCGCTGGGCCGAAGCGCCCGCAGGACCGCGTCAACCTGGAAGAGGTCGACGATGTCTTCGCCAAGGACATGGCCGAAACCTACAAGAAGGCCAACACCCGCGTACCGGTCGAGGGCAAGGACTTCGATATCGGCGATGGCGACGTGATGATCGCCGCGATCACCTCGTGCACCAACACCTCGAACCCGGGCGTGCTGGTCGCCGCTGGCCTCGTCGCCAAGAAGGCTGACGAGCTGGGCCTCAAGCCCAAGCCCTGGGTCAAGACCTCGCTCGCCCCGGGATCGCAGGTCGTCACCGACTACCTGATCAAGGCCGGGCTGCAGAGCCACCTCGACAACATTGGCTTCAACCTGGTCGGCTATGGCTGCACCACCTGCATCGGCAACTCGGGTCCGCTGGCCGAACCGATCAGCAAGGCGATCAACGAGAACGGCCTGGTCGCCGCCGCCGTGATTTCGGGCAACCGCAACTTCGAAGGCCGCGTCTCGCCCGACGTGCGCGCCAACTTCCTCGCCAGTCCGCCGCTGGTGGTGGCCTATGCGCTCAAGGGCACGGTGATCGACGATTTCGTCACCACCCCGATCGGCGTCGGCAAGGACGGGCAGGACGTGTTCCTCAAGGACATCTGGCCGACCAACCTCGAAGTGGCCGAAACCATGAACGCCTGCGTCACGCGCGAGATGTTCCAGGCCCGCTATGCCGACGTCTACAAGGGCGACGAGCACTGGCAGGCGATCAACGTCACCGGTTCGGACACCTACTCGTGGCGCGCCGGGTCGACCTATGTCGCCAACCCGCCGTACTTCGAGGGCATGAGCATGACCCCGGCCCCGGTGCAGGACATCATCGAAGCCAAGCCGCTACTGATCCTGGGCGATTCGATCACCACTGACCACATCAGCCCCGCCGGTAACATCAAGGCTGATAGCCCGGCCGGCCAGTGGTTGATGGAGCACCAGGTCGCCAAGGCCGACTTCAACTCCTACGGCGCGCGCCGCGGCCACCACGAAGTCATGATGCGCGGCACCTTTGCCAACATCCGCATCAAGAACGAAATGGTCCCCGGCATCGAAGGCGGGATGAGCAAGTACAACGGCGAAGTCATGCCGGTTTACGATGCCGCGATGAA
Organism: Novosphingobium sp.; assembly: GCA_021299075.1. GTDB lineage: Bacteria > Pseudomonadota > Alphaproteobacteria > Sphingomonadales > Sphingomonadaceae > Novosphingobium. Next base: position 9,169 of record JAJTFU010000117.1, read on the forward strand.
GCACAAGGCCGACGGCACGCCGATGGTGGTCGTAGCTGGCAAGGAATATGGCACCGGCTCCAGCCGAGACTGGGCGGCCAAGGGTACCAACCTGCTCGGCGTGCGCGCCGTGATCGTCGAAAGCTTTGAACGGATCCACCGCTCCAACCTGGTCGGGATGGGTGTGCTGCCGCTGCAGTTCATGGGCGGCGATACCCGTGAGACCCTGGGGCTCGACGGCGATTGCACCTACACCATCCGCGGCGTGGCGGAACTCAAGCCGCGCCAGGAAGTGACAGTGGAAGTCACCCGCAAGGATGGCAGCCAGTTCACCTTCACCGCGCTCTGCCGGATCGATACCGCCAATGAGGTCGAGTACTTCATGAACGGCGGCATCCTGCACTACGTACTGCGCAAGCTGGCGGCCTGAACGACGCTGGCGGCCTGAACAGCAAGGGGCGGCGCAACGGCCGCCCTTTCCCTGTGATCTGGGTTTGAACTCAGGCGGTCTGCTTGGCCAGGCGCCGCCGGCCAACCAGCGCAGCGACTGCGGCGCCGAACAGCAGGATCATTGGCGGGGCCGGCACTTCGGTGCCGCCCGACGTAGTGCTGGTCGACGTGGTATTGCCCGAGGAAGACGAGGTGCTGGTCGAGGACGACGACGAGGTCGACGAACTGGTCGAACCGGACGAAGTCACATTGCCCGAAGTTGAGCTCGACGTGCTGGTTGAGACATTGCCCGATGTCGAACTGGAGACATTGCCTGAGCTTGAAGTGCTGGTTGAGACATTGCCCGAGGTGGAACTGGAGACATTGCCCGAGCTCGAAGTGCTGGTCGAAACGTTGCCCGAGGTTGAGCTGGAAACATTGCCTGAACTTGAGGTGCTGGTCGAAACGTTGCCCGACGAGGAGCTGGTCGAGGTAACATTGCCAGACGATGTCGAGGTCGACGATTGGTTGCCCGAACTAGTCGAGACATTGCCCGAAGAGGTTGAAACCCCGCCAGTCGAAGTCGAGACCCCGCCGGTCGAAGTTGAAACACCGCCGGTGGATGTAGTCGAGCTTGAGGTTATGCCGCCCGTTGTGGTCGTGCTGGTCAGACCGCCGGTGGAGCTTGAAGTGCTACCGCCCGAGGTAGAGGACGAGGATCCTCCGCCAGAGCTGGAGGTTGAGGTCGAACCGCCTGAAGTAGTGGTCGAGACGACAACACTGCCGCCGCCGCCACTGCCGCCGCCGAAGAAGCCGCCAAAGAAGCCACCGCCAAAGCCGAACCCGCCCGAACCGCCGATCACGGTCACTTCACCGCCGCCGCCCTGCAGGGTCGGCATCGGCGGAAGCGGCGGCAGCGGCATCGGCATCATCGCCAGGTGCTGCTGAGCCGGGGCCGCACAGGTGATCGACGTGGTCACCACGCGGCGGATCTTCTTCATCGGGCGCGAGGCCGGCGCGGTGCGGGCGATCTTGCGCTTCATCACTTTGGGCTTGGCATGCTTTACGTACTGGACCTGAGCCGCCGGGGCTTCGGCGACATGGACCGCCCCGCCCCCGACAACGGCGCCGCCCGCGGCAATCGCGGACAATTTCACAAGCGCCATCCGTACCGACATAAACTCCGTTCTCTTGCCTTGAGCAGGGGATGAAAAGCCGGCCTATCAAATCGCCGAGATTCCCCTATAGGCAGAGAAACGCATACGAATGATTAAGCCACAATCGCGTTAACCCTGTTTCTGCCGTCCCGCACCGGGAATCGGCAATTGGCGGTGCCGCCACCCGGCCACCTGTCCCAATCTGAAACCGAATGCAGCTAAAATCCCTAACAGCGCGACCTGCGCGCCAGCTATTTGTCTGCCGAATCAGCAGAATCGAACAGCCCGCCCTGGTTGCTGGCCGGCGGCGCCAAACCCAGGTGTTGCCAGCCCCGCGCATTAAGGCAGCGACCGCGTGCGGTGCGGGCAATCAGGCCAAGCTGGATCAGGAACGGCTCGACCACATCCTCGATCGTATCGCGGGGCTCGGACAGGCCCGCCGCCAGCGTTTCGACCCCGACCGGGCCACCATTGTAGAGCTCCGCAATCATGGTCAGGTAGCGGCGGTCCATGGCATCGAGGCCGAGGCTATCAACCTCCAGCCGGGTCAGCGCGGCATCGGCCTGATCGCGGGCCGCGCAATCTCGCGCGCGCCGGTCGGCTCGATCCCGATATTGAGCAGCCCCGCACCGCGCGTCACCACGCGTTCCAGTTCGCCCTCGGTGTAGAAATTGAGCCGCACCGGAATGCCGAACCGGTCACGCAGCGGCGTGGTCAGCAGCCCGGCGCGCGTGGTCGCCCCGACCAGCGTGAACGGCGGCAGATCGATCCGCACCGAGCGCGCCGAAGGCCCCTCGCCAATGATCAGATCGAGCGCGCGGTCCTCCATCGCCGGATAGAGCACCTCCTCAACCTGCGGGTTGAGGCGGTGAATCTCGTCGATGAAGAGGACGTCGCCTTCCTCCAGGTTGGTAAGCAGCGCCGCCAGGTCGCCGGCCTTGGCGATCACCGGACCGGAGGTGGCCCGAAAACCAACGCCCAGCTCGCGCGCGACGATCTGCGCCAGCGTGGTCTTGCCCAACCCCGGCGGGCCGAAGAACAGCACGTGATCCATCGCCTCACCGCGCGACTTGGCGCTCTCGATGAAGACCCTGAGGTTATCCTTCGCCGCCGCCTGACCGACGAATTCAGCGAGCGTCTTCGGGCGCAAGGCCGCGTCGGCATCTTCAACCTGGCGGGTCGAGGAGAGGAGCGGGTTGTCGGTCACCCCGCCGCCCTCTTCAGCGCAACCCGCACTAGGTCATTCAACCCTGCCCCCTCGCCCAGTTCCTCCAGCGCCCGCGCCACCGCCTCAGTCGCAACATTGGGTTTGAAACCAAGGTTCTGGAGCGCCGAGACGGCATCCTGGCTGGCGGACCCGCGCGGCGCGGCAGAAATTGCAGCACCCGCAGCCGAGGGCAGGCCGCCCGCCTTGTCCTTCAATTCGTTGACGATCCGGCTGGCCAGTTTCGGCCCCACGCCCTGCGCCCGCGCGACCATCGCGGCATCGCCGCCGGCGCAGGCTCGCTGGAGTTCGTCGACCGTCAACGCCGAGAGCACCGCCAGCGCCATCTTGCTACCCACACCCTGGATCCCGGTGAGCAGGCGAAACCATTCGCGCTCGCCCCCGCTGGCAAAGCCGATCAGGCGCATGTCGTTTTCAGAGACCTGCAGTTCGGTATGGACCGTCACCCGGTCCCCGCGCACGCCCAGGGCATCGAGCGTGCGGGCGCTGCAATGGACGAGGTAGCCCACGCCGTTCACGTCGATAACCGCCCAGTCAGGACCGAAATCGTCAAGCAGGCCAGAGAGGCGGGCGATCATGCTTTGTTCTATGCACCGCCCTGCGGCGGGGTGCAAGTGCAGGGCGTGGATGGCAGGGGACTAACCCGCGAGGCGCCGATCCAGGCTGAAGCGGCCCGGCCCATGCGTCGCAAAGTGTGCGCCGATGAACACCAGCACGATCGCCGGCCACCAGCCGCGAAACGGCTCGGCCCAATGGACCATGACCACGGCCACCACAAAGGTCGCTGCGATCGCCAGCCCGGCCCAGCGGGTCAGCAGCCCCAGCGCGAGCAACGCCCCGCTGATAATCTGCACCCAGACGCCCAGCGGCGCCATGAGGTTCGGCGCGGGAAAGCCGAACTGCGTCATGAAGGCGACGAATTCCTGCATCCGCGCCGCGCTGACGATATTGTCGAGCGTTTCATGCATCAGGAAGGCACCGGTCAGCAGCCGCAGGCCCAACTGACTGAGGTCTCGACCGCTATCCAGCCAGTTCAATCCAAGCATCGGCACCCCCCGTAAACTGGCGATAGTTATGCCAGTCCGGATCGGCCGGTCCAGAGTCGGCGAGCTACCGGTACAAGCCTAGAAGCGCGGCAACGGAATGTCGGCGGCAATCCGGCAGGCCAGCGCCGATGCGCCGACCTGGAACAGCACTTCGCGATCGTCGACCTGGCCGGCCACCCGGACCAGATCGCCAAAGGTCAGTGGGCCATCGCGGTTNNNTGTAGTAGCGGGCGGCCTTGGTCAGGCGGCTGACCTGGTTGGTGCTGAGCTTGCCGCGCAGGAATTCGGCGGCGCAGCTTGCCTGGTTCTCGCTCATCCCATAGCGCTGCAGCGCGTCGGAGATCTGGTAGCGGCTGGCCGTGCAGCCCGAAAGGGCGAGGCCCGACAGAGCGGCGAGAGCAAAGGTGCGGGTCATGGGCATGGAGTGGCTCCTGATTGCTGCCGAAGTGGCAAGCTGCGACCCCGCGCCTTAACCCCCGATTGCTGGCTGCGGTTCAGATGCCCCGGTTCAAATGAGCGTGGGTGATGGCTACGGCCAGCGCATCGGCGGCATCGGCCCCGGCCAGCTTGACACCGGGCAGCAGGACCTTGAGCATCGCCTGGACCTGCGCCTTTTCCGCCCCACCGGTGCCGACAATGGCCTTCTTCACCAGCGTCGGCGCATATTCGGCAACTGACAGCCCGGCCCGCGCCAAGGCCAGCAGGCAGACGCCCCGCGCCTGGCCGAGCTTGAGCGTGGACTGGCCGTTCTGGTTGACGAAGACCTCTTCCACCGCGCCGGTCTCGGGCCGGAACTCGGCAATCACGCCGGCCAGCTCACGGTCAAGCACGACCAGCCGCTCGGCCAGCGGGGCCTTGGGATCGGTCTTTACCTGACCATTGGCAATGTGGCTCAGCCGGTTGCCGCTTTTCGCGACGATCCCCCAGCCGGTGCAGCTGAGGGAGGGATCGAGGCCGATGATGATCAGCCCAACTGCTCCATCACCGCGTCGGGGATTTCGTAATTGCCCCAGACGGTCTGAACGTCGTCATCATCATCCAGGACGTCGATCAGCTTGAGTAGGGTTGCGGCATCATCGACGCTGACCTCGGTCTTGAGGTTGGGCTTCCAGGCAAGCTTCACGCCCTCGGCCTCACCCAGCACCTTTTCCAGCTCGCGCGCAACTGGGTGGAGGTTTTCCACCGCGACCCAGATCGCGTGGGCGTCATCATCGCTTTCAACGTCGTCGGCCCCGGCTTCGAGCGCGGCTTCGAACACCTTGTCGGCATCGCCAACGCTGCCGGGGTATTCGATCAGGCCCAGCCGTTCGAACCCGTGGCTGACCGCGCCCGACGCACCCAGGTTGCCGCCATTCTTGGCGAAGGCGGTGCGGACGTTGGTAGCAGTGCGGTTGCGGTTGTCGGTCAGCGCCTCGACGATCAGCGCGACGCCGCCCGGGCCATAGCCCTCATAGCGGATTTCTTCGTAATTCTCGGCATCGCCGCGGCTCGCCTTGTCGATTGCTCGCTGGATATTGTCCTTGGGCATCGACTGCGCCTTGGCGGCGTTGACCGCCGCGCGCAGGCGCGGATTCATATCCGGATCGGGCATGCCCATCTTGGCGGCGACAGTGATTTCGCGGCTCAGCTTGGAAAACTGCGCGGCGCGCTTCTTATCCTGTGCACCCTTGCGGTGCATGATGTTCTTGAATTTGGAATGGCCTGCCATGGAATACGCCGTCAGCTAGGGTTTGGAATTGAGCCGCCCCCTAGCCGACCGGCTCCGATCAGACAACCGCGGCCGTACCGGTGGCGCTGACCATCAGCATCGAACCATTGGCGCCGAGCACTTCGTAATCGAGATCGACCCCGACCACGGCATTGCCGCCCATGCCAGCGGCAAACTGCTTCATCTCGTCCAGCGCCTGGATCCGGGCGCGCGCCAGCACGTCTTCGTATGAGCCCGACCGGCCGCCAACGATATCGCGGATGCTGGCGAACAGGTCACGGAACATGTTGGCCCCGACGATCACTTCGCCGGTGACGACGCCAAGATACTTTTGGACCGGACGGCCCTCGATCGTGGGGGTGGTGGTAACGATCATGCGGGGCTCTCCTGTTCCCGGTGGTGATGCACCAGAGATAGGCGATCAGCCCCGCCGATCAAGCGCTTACCCCAGGCCGAGCGCGGCCTTGTAGGTATCGAGGATCGCTTCCATCTCGGCGCGGTCATCGGGCTTCATCTTCCGCAGGCGGACAATCTGGCGCATGATCTTGGCGTCATAGCCCACGGCCTTGGCCTCGGCGTAGACATCGCGGATGTCATCGGCGATGCCCTTCTTTTCCTCTTCCAGGCGTTCCACGCGTTCGATCAGCAGGCGCAGGCGGTCGTCGGTGGTTTCGGCCATTGGGGGGTAAGCTCCGGTAACAGGGTGAATCGGTTGACCGGCTCTTAGGGGGCGGGAGCGTTCTTCTTCAAGCTCTCGGCCATGGCTTCGAGCTGGTCGGGAGCCGCTTCCCTGTGGAAACGTTCCTTCCATTCGGCAGTCGGCATCCCGTGGATCACTTCGCGTGCGCCTTCCTTGTCGAACGGCGCACCGGCATCGCGGATCCAGTCAGCCAGGCAATTGCGGCAGAAACCGGCCAGGACCATCAGGTCGAGATTCTGAGCATCGTGGCGATGGCGCAAATGTCGCACCAGCCGGCGGAAAGCGGCCGCGGCAACCGCATCATCCAGCGCTTCGAGGGGATCTGCGGGGTTCGCATTCGTATTTTCGGAACAGCTCATGGGCACACCCTTGGTCTTTCGTCATGCCTTTGCCATAGGCAGGCTGGACAGAGGAAGACAAACAATGGCGAAGTTCGATCCACGCGGCCGCAAGATCAAGATCGTGGCAACCTTGGGCCCGGCCAGCCGCAGCCCCGAAATGATCGAAAAGTTGCTGCTCGCCGGGGCCGATGCCTTTCGCGTCAACATGAGCCACGGCGATCACGAGACCCACGCCCAGACCATCGCCGCGATCCGCGCGGTCGAGAAGGACCTGCACCGACCGGTCGCGATCCTCTGCGACCTGCAGGGCCCCAAGCTCCGCGTCGGCCAGTTCAAGGGCGGCAAGGCAGTGATCCGCCATTCGGGCCACTTCACGCTCGATCGCAATCCCGAACTGGGCGACGATACCCGCGTCTGCCTGCCGCATCCGGAACTGTTCGCCGTACTCAAGAAGGGCCAGCGGCTGCTGATCGACGATGGCAAGCTGCGGCTAAAAGTGATCGAGGCCAGCCAGGATGCGATCCTCTGCTCGGCCGAGGTTGGTGGGGCGATCATGGACCGCAAGGGCGTCAACGTGCCCGATGCCGTGGTGCCGGTGCCTGCGCTCACCGAAAAGGACCGCCGCGATCTGTCTTTCGCGCTGGAACAGGGCGCAGACTGGATCGCCCTGTCCTTCGTCCAGCGGCCCGACGACGTGGCCGAAGCGCGCAAGCTGATAGGCGGATCGGCGACTTCGCTGATGGCCAAGATCGAAAAGCCCGCCGCGATTGACCGGCTCGACGAAATCATCGAGCTGGCCGACGGGATCATGGTCGCGCGCGGCGACCTGGGGGTTGAGCTCAATCCCGAGGAAGTGCCGCCTATCCAGAAGCGGATCGTCGCTGCCACCCGCCGCTCGGGCAAGCCGGTGGTCGTTGCTACGCAGATGCTCGAATCGATGATCGAAAGTCCGGCCCCGACCCGTGCGGAAGTCTCGGACGTGGCCAACGCAGTTTACGACGGGGCCGATGCGGTCATGCTCTCGGCCGAAACCGCCAGCGGCGCCTGGCCGGTTGAGGCGGTAACGATCATGCATCGCATCGCCGGGCAAGTGGAGCGCGATCCCGGCTATCGCCAGCAGGTCAGCTTTGCCGATGTCCTGCCCGATCGCACCACGGCCGATGCGTTGGCACACGCCTGCGCCTCGATCGCGGAATCGCTGCCGATCTCGGGCGTCATTGTCTTCACCGGTTCGGGCAGCACCGCCCGCCGAGTGGCGCGCGAGCGCCCGGCTGCGCCGATGCTGGTGCTCACGCCATCGCAGAAGATCGCCCGCAAGCTTGCCCTGTTGTGGGGGGCTCATGCCGTCACCACCAAGGATATCGGCAGCTTTGAGGAAATGATCGCCAAGGGCAAACGCATGGCCCTGCGTCATGGCTTCGGCACGGCCGGTTCCAAGCTGATCGCCCTGGCCGGTGTCCCGTTCGGCACGCCCGGATCGACCAATCTGCTCCATGTCGTCACCCTGCAGGGCGACGAGCTGGACCGGCACAAAGGCTGATGCCAGCGGCTATTCGAACAGCGCCTTGAGGTCCTTCTTGAGGATCTTGCCATTGGCGTTGCGCGGCAGGGTTTCAGACAAGAACAGGATCCGCACCGGCACCTTGAACGCGGCCAGGCGCGCCCGGACCCAGTCCTGCAGCTCGGCCTCGGTGGCCGACTGTCCGGGGGTCAGGTGGACCACGGCGGCAGGTTCCTCGCCCAGGGTGCGGTGCGGAATGCCCACCGCGGCTGCATCCATGACTGCCGGATGATCATAGAGGACGTTCTCGACCTCGGACGAGTAGATGTTCTCACCGCCGCGGATCACGATATCCTTGGCCCGGTCGGCGATGTAGCAGAACCCTTCCTCGTCGATCCAGGCCAGGTCTCCGGTGCGGACCCAGCCGTCGATAAAGGTCGCGGCTGTCGCTTCGGGGTTGTTCCAGTAGCCCTTCACGATCATCGGCCCATTAGCATAGAGCTCGCCGATCTGGCCCGGCGGCAGCTCCCTGCCATCATCGTCCAGCACTTTCAGCTGCGCCACGGCCACTGGCGGGCCACAGCTGGTCGGGCGGTTGAGATAGTCCTCGGCCGATAGCCCGGTGACCGTCGCGGTAGTCTCGGTCATGCCCCAGCCGTTGCCCGGGAGCGCGCCGAACACTTCGCGGATCTTGCGCACCAGATCGGGCGCGGACGGTGCGCCGCCATAGGCGATCGCCTCGATCGAGGAGAGATCGTACTTCTCGCGCGCCGGATGCTCGATCAGCTGCCAGGCAATGGTCGGTACGCCTCCGGTCGAATTGACCTTCTCGCGCTCGATGATCTGAAAGGCCTTTTCGGGGTCCCACTTGTACATGAAGATCATCGTGTGGCCCGCCGCGATCGCGCCCATCATCGTCGCCGAACAGGCAGTGGCGTGGAACAGCGGGATCACCGTGAGCAAGACCTTGCGCGCCGATTCGGGCAGCGGTTCACCCCGCCGCAGCACCTGCCGCGCTGCGCCATAGGCGCTGGAGAAGATGTTGGTGACGAAGTTGCGGTGCGTCCCCAGCGCGCCCTTGGGATTGCCGGTGGTGCCGGAAGTGTAGAGGATCGTGGCATCGTCATCGGCGGCAATGGTGACGTCGGGCAGATCCTGATCGGGCAAGGCACTCCAGCTTGACGAGGCTCCAATCACGCTTTCCAGCGCGGCGACGCCGGCCGGCAGATCATCCCGGCGCGAAACGATCACATGGGCCAGGTCCGG
>JAJTFU010000118.1 GCA_021299075.1 Novosphingobium sp.
AGCTGACCCCGGAGCAGCGGCTCGAAAAGCTGCTCGACGGCCGCGTCGCGGGCAAGCCGACCACCTGCATTTCGCAGACCGACACCCGCGACCTGGAAATCCTGGATGGCGTGGCGCTGGTCTATCGCTCGGGCTCGACGCTTTACGTCAACAAGCCGCGCAATCCGGAAGACCTCGATTCCGACGATATCCTGGTGATCCGCCCGAGCGGCAGCCAGCTGTGCCGGCTCGACATGGTCCACACCGTTGACCGGATGGGTCACTTCACCACCGGCTTCATCAACCTGGGGGATTTCGTCCCCTATCGCCGGGTCCAGCAGGCCGCCAAGTAAGCGATGACGGCCGCCCGGCAGGCCTGGGCGGCTGACCTGCTCCATTTCTGGTTCCACAAGCTGCGCCCGGCGCAGTGGTTCGGGCGCGACGATGCGGTGGATGCCGCACTGCGCCGCCGCTTTGCGCCCTTGCTGACCGGCCTGTCGCGCCAGCCCCTGCGCAAGTTCCTGAGTGATCCGCTGACCGCGCGGGCGGCGGTGCTGCTGTTTGACCAGGTTCCGCGCAACAGCTTTCGGGGCGATCCCCGCGCCTTTGCGACCGACCGGCTGGCGGCGGGCCATCACCCGCGGCGCCCTCAAACGGGGCTGGCACCGGCGCCTGACCCGCACCCAGCGCCAGTTCCTGCTGCTGCCGCTGATGCACAGCGAAGACATTGCCGACCAGCGCCGATCGGTCCGGCAGTTCGCCGCCAATGGCGATGCCGGGCGCAAGGGCTTTGCCCGCAGCCATTGCCGCATGGTCGCCCGCTTTGGCCGCTTCCCGCACCGCAACGCCGTGCTCGGCCGCCGCTCCAGCCCGGTCGAAGCGCGCGCGGTTGCCAGCGGCAACGCCTGGTAGGCTTGACTCGCTCGCCTGAATGCCGCATTTAGGGTTCATACCCTAAAATGGGATTGGGAGAGGATTGCCATGGCCACCGCTGCACTTGAGTCCGCCGCCGACCCGTTCGACGTCTCGCGTCCGGAAATCTACGCCGAGGACACCTTCGAGGAGATCTTCCGCCGCCACCGCGCCGAAGCGCCGATCCACTATGTGAAGGATTCGGGCTTTGGCCCCTATTGGTCGGTCAGCACCTACAAGCCGATCGTCTATATCGAGGCGCTGCCCAAGATCTTCTCGTCAAGCTGGGAGCGCGGCGGGATCGCAATTTCAGGCAATCCAAAGCTGGCCGAAGAATACAATATGCGCGAGCCGATGTTCATCGCGATGGACCCCCCGCAGCATACCGCCCAGCGCCGCACGGTCGCCCCCAGCTTCGGCCCGTCCGAAGTGGCGGCGATGAAGGCGGAGTGCGTCCAGCGGACCGGCGAGGTGCTGGACAGTCTGCCGGTGGGCCAACCGTTCGACTGGGTCCAGCGCGTCTCGATCGAACTGACCACGGGCATGCTGGCCAAGCTGTTCGGCTATCCCTGGGAGCAGCGCCACCATCTGACCGAATGGTCGGACTTTGGCGGCGATGTTGAGCTGATCAAGAACCCCGCGACGGTTGAGCTGCGGCTCGCCAAGATGCAGGAAATGGGCATGGCCTTTGCCGGGCTATGGCAGGAACGCATGGCCAATCCGGGCAAGGACCTGATCTCGGTCATGCTGCAGTCCGATGCGATGAAGGAAATGGCGCCGGAGGAATTCATCGGCAACCTGATCCTGCTGATCGTTGGCGGCAACGATACCACGCGCAATTCGATGTCGGCCTATGCCTATGGCCTGAACAAGTATCCCGAAGAGCGCGCCAAGCTGGAAGCCGATCCGGCGCTGATCCCCAATGCGGTACAGGAACTGATCCGCTGGCAGACGCCGCTCTCGCACATGCGCCGCACGGCGGTGGAGGATACCGAGCTGGAGGGTCACCAGATCAAGGCCGGCGATGCCGTGGTGATGTGGTACATCTCTGCCAACCGCGACGAGAGCGTGTTCGACCAGGGCGAGCATATCCGCATCGACCGCGAGAACGCCCGCCGGCACCTCTCCTTCGGCTATGGCATCCACCGCTGCGTCGGCGCGCGCGTTGCGGAGCTCCAGCTTGTCACCCTGCTCGAGGAAATGGCAAAGCGGCGCCTGCGCGCCAACGTAATTGGCGAGCCGACCCGGGTCCCGGCTTGCTTCGTCCATGGTTACAAGTCACTCAACGTCGAGCTATCGCGCTACTGATGAGAACCAGGGACCGCATCGTCGTCACCGCGCAAGGCCTGTTCAACGAGGCTGGCTATGGCGCGGTGACGACGGCGCTGCTGGCCGAGCGGCTGGGCATGGCCGAAGGCAACCTGTGGTACCATTTCAAGACCAAGCGCGCCCTGCTTGATGCGATTGGTGAGCGCTTTGCCGCCAGCGTCACGGCGCGGCTGACGCTGATGCCAGAGGGCGATCCGGTGGTCAGCTATATCCGCATGCTGCGCGCGATCATGGCTGAATTCCGTGACTTCCGCTTCCTTTACCGCGACCAGCCGGCCTTTGGCGACCCCGCCACGGTGATTGCCGAGAACGCTGCCGACTGGACCAGGCAGACCTTCGCCCAGATCGAAGCGCACCTCGCCGCACTGGTCGGTGCCGGCCTGCTGAACCTGCCGCGCGAGCGACTGCCAGACCTGGCGATCAATGCCACGATCCTGCTGCGCTTTGGCCTGGAGCATGAGCGCGAGATGGGCACGCCTACCGCCAGCGGCACCGGCGCTGTCCGCCGCACGCTGCTGCGCCACCTGATCCTGTTTGAGCACGCGCTGGCCCCGGCGGCCGCGGCCGAGCTGAAGGCAGCGATCGAGGCGATCGAGGCGGAAGAACCGCTGGCGGCTTAGGGCTTCACTCCAGTTCGTCACCCCGGGCTTGACCCGGGGTCCCGCTTTTCCGGCCAGAAGGTAGCGGGACCCCGGATCAAGTCCGGGGTGACGGTCGGTTTATTGGGGCCAGCTGACCGTATCGTGATCGGGATGCTGGCGGTTGCTGGCCTTGATCGCTGCGGCCCAGTCGGCCTGGCTCGGCTGTTCGGTCTCGCCATGATCCGGAACATCGGCCAGGTCAAAGAACCAGGGCATCCGCCCCTCGGTCCCGTCGTGCGTCACCGGCTTGAACGGGCGCGGATCGTCCAGCGAGCCGAGCGTGACCGAGACATGCGCGCCGCTGACATCCTCATAGAACAGCGGGGTGCCGCAAGTGCCGCAGAACCCCCGGTCAACCTTGGCCGAAGAACGCCAGCGCGACGGCTCCCCCCGCGTCCAGGCAAAGGCATCGCGCGGCGCGGTAACCAGCGCCGCGAAGAGGCCTCCCACCGCCTTCTGGCACATCCGGCAGTGGCACAGGTGGGCATTGTCCATCACCGCAGAGGCGGCATAGCGGACCGCCCCGCACTGGCACCCGCCGGTAATCTGCCGTTCGATCCGCTGCATAAAGCCCAAGTCCTTGCAAAGGTTCGGTCGCAGTCTAACCTGAGCCGCGACCCCTGCAACGGAGCATTCGTATGACTACCCCCCAGGCCCCTATCGATTCCCCCTTCGGCTACCGCTCAACCGCGCTGGAAGTCGTCGCGGGCCTCGACCTGTCGGGCAAGACCGCCTTCGTGACCGGGGGCTATTCGGGCCTGGGGACCGAGATTGTCCGGGCGCTGGCTGCGGCGGGCGCGCGGGTGCTGGTCGGTGCCCGCCGGCCCGACAAGGCGGCCGAGGATCTGGCCGATGTCAGCGGCGCGGTGGAAATCCTGGAACTCGACCTGTCCGACCCGGCCTCGATCGATGCCTGCGCGGCGGAAGTGGCGGGCCGCACCGACCGGCTCCACATCATGATCAACAACGCTGCGATCATGGCCTGCCCGCTGGCCCGCGACGCGCGCGGCTATGAAAGCCAGTTCGCCACCAACCACCTGGGGCATTTCCAGCTGACCGCGCGGCTCTGGCCGCTGCTCAAGGCGGCGAACGGCGCGCGGCTGGTCTCGGTCTCATCGATCGGCCACCGCCTCAATGGCCTGTCGGTCGAGGATCCTAACTTCGAGCACCGCGACTATGAAAAGTGGCTCGCCTACGGCCAGGCCAAGTCGGCCAATGCGCTGTTCGCACTGCAGCTCGACAAGCTGGGCGAGCCCCACGGTGTGCGCGCCTTTGCCGTCCACCCCGGCGGCATCGCCACCCCGCTTCAGCGCCATCTGACGATGGAAGAGCAAAAGGCGATGGGCTGGTATAACGAGGAAGGCCAGCTCCACCCGATGTTCAAGACCACAGCCGAAGGGGCATCGACCGCCACCTGGTGCGCCACTTCGCCGCAGCTCGATGGCATGGGCGGGGTTTACTGCGAGGACTGCAACATCGGCGCCATGGCCGGTCCGGACAGCCCGCCCGCCAGCGGCGTCTGGCCACATGTCCGCGATGAGGCGCTGGCGGCGGCGCTGTGGGACAAGTCCGAGGCAATGACCGGGGTGGCCTTTCGCCCCTGAGCAGGGCTAAGGCCGCAGAATGAACCAAGGCATCCTCGTCCTCACCACCGGCGGCACGATCGACAAGAACTATTTCGACGCGCTGAGCGAATACCAGATCGTTGACAGCGGCATTCCCGCGCTGCTGGCCGAGGCGCGCGTCGCCCTGCCGTTCCGGGTGGTCGAGCTGATGCGCAAGGACAGCCTGGAACTGACCGAGGCCGACCGTGCGCTGATTGCCAGCGCCGCGCGCGAGGCGCCCGAGAGCCGCATCGTCGTGACCCACGGCACCGATACCATGACCGAGACCGCCAAGGTCCTGGCGGCAGAAGTGCCCGGCAAGACGATCTGCCTGACCGGCGCGCTTTCCCCGGCGCGGTTTGCCGAGACCGATGCGAACTTCAACCTGGGCATGGCCTTTGCCACCACGCAGGTCGCCGCTCCGGGCGTCTACATCGCCATGAGCGGGCAGGTGTTCGACGGGCTGAAGGTGCGGAAAGACCGCGCTGCGGGGAAGTTCGTCGCGCTCTGACTATTGCGGCGCAAGCTGGCGGCGCAGCGAGGCAATGATCCCGTCGCCATCAAGGCCGACCACCTTGGCATAGGCCCGGGCGAAACCCATGATGTAGATCCGGCTGACGAAAACGGAGAAATCGTCCCGCTCCAGCGCGTGGAGAAACCGCGTGCCAACCTTGGTCCGCTGCGCCAGATCCTCGATCGACAGGTTGCTGGCCAGGCGGGCGCATAGCAGCGCCGTGCCCACAGATTCGCCTTGGGCGACCAGGCCCTGGTATTCTTCGCGACCCATTGGCTTTCCCCCAAGGAAAACTCTTTGTTTTGTGGGCGAAGCGAATCGCCCCTCCCCATTGTTTACCTTAAGTTATCCACAGGGTCGAATCATCTGGCGGACCGGGCCGGCGGCAGCGTTCTAGCTTTCAAACTGCCGGATCGGCGGCACGACCTTCCACCACCACAGTGCGCCCAGCGCCGGGACCAGCGCGGTCAGCGCGAAGGCCCAGCCATAGCCGCCCAGCCGATCGATCATCACCCCGGTCAGCACCGGACCGATGATCCCGGCGGCATTGCCGACCGCGTTCTGCAGCCCGATCCACACCCCCGCAGAGCGCGGGCCGGCGAACATCTGGCCAATCGCGAAGAGGTTGGTCGAGGTCAGGGCACTGGCGATCCCGGCCAGGACCAGGCAGGCGCCGACTTGCGCAAAGCCATCGGCAAAGAAGACCGCGCCGATCGCCACAGCGGCCAGCGCCTGTCCGGCGATCATCATCCGCCGCCGAACCCGCGCCTCATCGGCTCCGCCGGCCACCAACTTGTCCGAAATATGGCCGACCGCCAGCGCCAGGACCCCCTGCACGGCAAAGCCCAGCGTGGTCAGTATGGTCATGTCGGTAATCGAAAAGTCGCGCGACTTGACCAGGTAAAGCGGCAGCCAGGTCAGCAGGAAATAGAAGCCGTAATTGGTGCAGAAATGCCCCACCCCCATCAGCCAGACCGCCGGCACCCGCATGATGGTCTTGAGCGGCACCGGATCGGCGACCGGCACGCTGACGCTTTGCGTACGCAGCGGGGCGGCGACATAGTGCCAGGGCACCAGCCAGATCAGCGTAACCGCGCCAAAGATCCAGAAGATCGGCCGCCAGCCGAGCTCGGCCAGGATCAGGCCGCCACTGAAGGTGCCGACCGCCGGGCCAAATGCCAGCGCGGCGGCAACCATGGCATTGGCATAGCCGCGCCGCGCGGCCGGAACCTCTGCGGCAAAGATCTTCGAGCTGCCGGGAAAGGCAATGCTCTCGCCCAATCCCAGGTGTCCCCCGTCAGCACCAATGGCACAGATTTGAGGTTGTGATTTAAGGAGGATTGGGGCTTCGTCGTAGTGACGAAGGAACGAAGATGAAGCC
>JAJTFU010000119.1 GCA_021299075.1 Novosphingobium sp.
CTTCTGCTCGCCAAAGGCCACGCGCCGGTAGAGGTAGAGCATGTAGGCCGCCCCCAGGATGATCCCGGTGGTGCAGACAAAGGCCACCCAGGTCGAAACCTGGTAGATGCCGGCCAGGCTGAGGAACTCACCCACGAAGCCGCTGGTCCCAGGCAGGCCAATCGAGGCCATAGTGAACAGCAGGAAGAACAGCGCGTAATAGGGCATGTTGATCGAGAGCCCGCCGTAACGGTCAATCTCGCGCGTGTGCAGTCGGTCGTAGATCACCCCGACGCAGAGGAACAGCGCGCCCGAGACCAGGCCGTGGCTCAGCATCACGATCATCGCGCCTTCCAGCCCCTGCGGGTTGAAGGCGAACAGGCCGATCGTGACGATCGCCATGTGCGCGACCGAGGAATAGGCGATCAGCTTCTTCATGTCGTGCTGCACCAGCGCGATCAGCGAGGTGACGATTACCGCGATCATCGACAGGGCGAAGACCAGCGGGGCAAACTGCGCCGAGGCTTCGGGGAACATCGGCAGCGAGAAGCGGATGAAGCCATAGCCGCCCATCTTCAGCAGCACGCCGGCCAGGATCACCGAACCGGCGGCCGGCGCCTGAACGTGGGCATCGGGCAGCCAGGTGTGGACTGGCCACATCGGCATCTTCACCGCGAAGCTAGCGAAGAAGGCCAGCCACAGCCAGGTCTGAACCTTGGGATCGAAATCATAGGCCATCAGGGTCGGAATGTCGGTCGTCCCGGCCTCGTTCACCATCCACAGCATGGCGATCAGCATCAGCACCGAGCCGAGCAGCGTGTAGAGGAAGAACTTGTAGCTGGCGTAAATCCGGTCCTGCCCGCCCCAGATGCCAATGATCAGGTACATCGGGATCAGTCCGGCTTCGAACATTATGTAGAACAGGAAGATATCCTGCGCCGCGAACACGCCGATCATCAGCGTTTCCATCAGCAGGAAGGCCGCCATGTATTCGCCAACGCGCTTTTCGATCGCTTCCCAGCTGGCACCGATGCAGATCGGCATCAGGAAGACCGAGAGCATGATCAGCATCAGCGCGATGCCATCGATCCCCAGCTTCCATTCGAAGCCGGCGAACAGCGGCGCGCGCTCGACAAACTGCCACTGCGCCCCGCCGACATCGTAATTGGCCCAGAGCACCAGGCCGAGGCCCAGGTTGATCAGGGTAGCGATCAGGGCGGTCCAGCGGGCGGCGCGCGCTTCGACCAGGAGACAGGCCACGGCCGCCAGCAGCGGCACCAGCAGCATGACCGAGAGAATGGGGAAACCGGCCATCTTAGCGCACCATCATCCAGGTGATCGCCGCCGTCAGGCCCAGCAGCATCACCAGAGCATAGGAATAGAGGTAACCCGACTGGACCTTCTGCGCGAACCGCGTGCCCTGCTGCACGGTCCAGGCCGCGCCATTGGGACCGAAGCGGTCGATGATCCCGATGTCACCCAGCTTCCAGAACTTGTCGCCAAGCCAGAAGGCCGGACGGACAAACAGGAAGTTGTAGAGCTCGTCGAAGTACCACTTGTTGTAGACGAACCGGTAGAGGACATCGATCTGGTCGACGACCTTGGCCGGGAATTCCGGATTGCGAATATAGGCGTACCAGGCGCCCGCCAGGCCGATCAGCATGACGATCGTGGCCGAGAGCTTCACCCACAGCGGCACTTCATGCATCGCGTGCATCAGGTGTTCGTTATAGAACAGCGAGCCGCCCCAGAATTCGGCGCTTCCCAGGAAGCCATGGCTGAACACCCAGCCCGCGAAGACCGCACCTAGCGTCAGCACACCCAGCGGGATCAGCATCGACAGCGGGCTTTCATGCGGGTGATAGCCAGCGGTGCCATCGTCATGATGTGCATGGCCGTGGGCGTGATCGTCATGCCCGTGGTGGTCATCATGTACTGCATGCTGGATATGCTCCGACCCGGCCCAGCGCGGCTTGCCGAAGAAGGTCAGGAAGATCAGGCGCCACGAATAGAAGCTGGTCATCAGCGCGGCGGTCACACCGACCCAGAACGCGAACTGGCCGGCTTCCTTGCCGCTGGCGAAGGCGGCTTCAAGGATCGCGTCCTTGGAATGGAAGCCCGCGAACCCGGCGTGGAGCCAGTAGACGCCAACCCCGGTGATCGCCAGCGTGCCGGCCATCATCGCCCAGAAGGTCAGCGGGATCTGCTTACGCAGGCCGCCGTAATAGCGCATGTCCTGCTCGTGGTGCATCGCATGGATCACCGAACCGGCACCCAGGAACAGCAGCGCCTTGAAGAAGGCGTGGGTGAACAGGTGGAACATCGCCGCGCCATAGGCGCCGACGCCGGCCGCGAAGAACATGTAGCCCAGCTGCGAGCAGGTCGAATAGGCGATCACCCGCTTGATGTCCCACTGCGTCAGGCCAACCGTGGCAGCGAAGAAGCAGGTGGCAGCGCCAACGTAAGTCACGATGTCGAGCGCAATCGGGCTGGCTTCGAACATCGGCGACAAGCGACAGACCATGAAGACGCCGGCGGTGACCATGGTCGCCGCATGGATCAGTGCCGAAACCGGGGTCGGGCCTTCCATCGCGTCGGGCAGCCAGGTGTGCAGGCCCAGCTGGGCCGACTTACCCATCGCACCGATGAACAGCAGGATGCACAGGATCGTCATCGTATCCCAGCGATAGCCCAGGAAACCGATGGTCGAGCCTTCCATGCCCGGCGCGCGGACCAGGATTTCGGGGATCGAAACGGTGTTGAACACCAGGAAAGTGCCGAAGATGCCCAGCATGAAGCCAAGGTCGCCCACGCGGTTGACCACGAAGGCCTTGATCGCGGCGGCGCTGGCCGAAGGCTTCTTGAACCAGAACCCGATCAGGAGGTACGAGGCGAGGCCCACCCCTTCCCAGCCAAAGAACATCTGGACCAGGTTGTCGGCGGTCACCAGCATCAGCATGGCGAAGGTGAACAGGCTGAGATAGGCAAAGAACCGCGGCTGATCCGGGTCTTCGTCCATGTAGCCCCAGGAATAGAGGTGGACGAGCGCCGAAACGGTGGTGATCACCACCAGCATCACGGCGGTCAGCGCGTCGACCCGCAGCGCCCAGTCAAAAGTCAGGCTGCCCGACTGCACCCAGTGCAGCACCGGCACCACGTGGGCCTCCGCATCGCCGCTGAGGAAGCTGATGAAGATCGGCCAGGACAGCGCACAGGCCACGAACAGACCCGCCGTGGTCACCAGCTTGGCCGGGACATTGCCGATGATGCGGTTGCCCAGCCCCGCGATCAGCGCGGCCAGCAATGGCAGGAAAACGATGAAGAGGATCGGATCCACGGATGCTTACCCCTTCATCCGGTTGACGTCGTCGACAGCGATGGTGCCGCGGCGGCGGAAATAGATCACCAGGATCGCCAGGCCGATCGCCGCTTCGCCAGCGGCCACGGTCAGCACGAACATGGCGAAGATCTGGCCAGTCAGGTCACCCAGGAAGCTGCTGAAGGCCACCAGGTTGAGGTTCACGGACAGCAGGATCAGTTCGATCGCCATCAGGATGATGATCACGTTCTTGCGGTTGAGGAATATCCCCAACACGCCCAGCACGAACAGGATCGAGCTGACGACTACGTAGTGCTCAACGCCGATCACAGCTTTACCCCCTGCCCGACTTCCGGCTGCATGTTGATCACCGCCTCATCCGGACGGCGCGCAACCTGATTGGCAATGTTCTGGCCGCGCACGCCGCCGCGCTGGCGGTGGGTCAGCACGATCGCGCCAACCATGGCGACCAGCAGGATGATGCCCGCCGCTTCGAACAGGAACAGGTACTTGCCGTAAAGCAGCGCGCCGATGGCCTCGATGTTGGAGGCACCGGCAACCGGCGCACCCGAACCGTCTGGCGTCCCCAGCTTCAGCGAGCCGGCCTGATAGGCGCCCATGCCCAGCACGATCTCGGCCAGCAGCACGATGGCAACGGCTAGACCCAACGGGAAGTTCTTGATGAACCCGGCCCGCAGCTCGGCAAAATCGATGTCGAGCATCATCACGACGAACAGGAACAGCACCGCGACCGCGCCTACGTAAACGATCACCAGCAGCATGGCGATGAATTCGGCCCCGGCCAGCACCATCAGGCCCGCGGCGTTGAAGAACGCCACGATCAGCCACAGTACCGAATGGACCGGGTTGCGGGCGAGGATCGTGAAGGCTGCCGCCGCCAGCATGATACCTGCGAACAGGTAGAAGGTTAGCACCTGGATCTTTGCCGCGGCCCCCTACCGGTACGGCGCATCGGCTTCAAGGTTTGCGGCGATTGCCCGCTCCCACTTGTCCCCGTTCGCCAGCAGTTTTGCCTTGTCGTAAAGCAGCTCTTCGCGCGTTTCAGTCGCGTATTCGAAGTTCGGCCCCTCGACGATCGCATCGACCGGGCAGGCTTCCTGGCAGAAGCCGCAGTAGATGCACTTGGTCATGTCGATGTCATAGCGCGTCGTGCGGCGGCTGCCGTCATCGCGCGGTTCGGCCTCGATCGTGATCGCCTGCGCCGGGCAGACCGCTTCGCACAGCTTGCAGGCAATGCAGCGCTCTTCCCCATTGGGATAGCGGCGCAGCGCGTGTTCGCCGCGGAAGCGCGGGCTCAGCGGGTTCTTCTCGAAGGGATAGTTGATGGTCGCCTTGGGCCTGAAGAGGTACTTCAGGGTCAGCCAGTGCGCCTTCAGGAATTCCCAAAGGGTGAAGCTCTTGATGAGCTGGGAGAGGGTCATGCGTCGGGTTTCCCGCGATAGGTTTGGCAATCGCCCTTGAATACAGTCGTTATGCCGCCCGCACGAACCGCCAACGAACCATTACTGATTAGATTGGGACCGCCATCGCTGGTTCTTGGAAAGGCGCGATTGATCGAGAAAAAATTGTCCAAGTGGATGCTCAGTTCTTTAGATTCAGCGCTATTGTCGGCGTTTATCGAATAGAGTGGTCCACTCGCTCCCGCTGGCTGAATGGTATAGAAACTTGCTCTGCGTAGTTCAGTCCGGCCACCCAAAACTTCCGACTGGTTAGACGCGCGAATCTCCACCCACGAAATGGTGTCGCCCGAAATTGTCTCGGAGGTAAAGTAGACGAAAAACTTGTAGGTTGTTACGCGACCGTCGTCCGCTCTTCCTTCACAAGCAAATCCAAGCGTAGGTTTTGATGGATCGAAAACTGCTTGCTGCGCTTGCGCCGAACCCATGGGAGCAAGGGCGGTCAGCATCGCAGCGATGTATCGTGAACCGTTCATACCCCATACCTCGTCAGCATGAGATACCCGCTCACCAGGACCACGAAGCCCAGCGAGACCGGCAGGAACACCTTCCACCCCAGGCGCATCAGCTGGTCATAACGATAGCGCGGGACCGTGGCTTTGACCCACGAGAAGATGAAGAAGAAGAAGAAGATCTTGACGAACAGCCAGATCCAGCCCGGCACCAGGTAGAGCACCGGAATGTCGAGCGGCGGCAGGTAACCGCCGAAGAACAGTACGGCATTGAGCGCGCACATCAGCAGGACGTTGGCGTACTCACCCAGCCAGTAGAGCGCGAAGCTCATCGACGAGTATTCGGTCTGGTAACCGGCGACGAGCTCGCTCTCGGCCTCGGTCAGGTCGAACGGCGCGCGGGCGGTTTCGGCCATGCCCGAGATCAGGAACATCACCCACATCGGGAACAGCAGCGGGTTGGCGACGAAGCCGTTGATCAGCCAGACATGGCTGCGCTGCGCCTCAACAATCTCACGCAAGTTAAAGCTGTTCGCCCACAGGACCACGCAGATCAGGATGAAGCCGATCGAGACTTCGTAGGAGATCATCTGCGCCGAGGCGCGCATCGCCGAGAAGAACGGGTACTTCGAGTTCGACGACCACCCCGCGATCACCACGCCGTAAACCCCCAGCGACGAGATCGCGAGGACATAGAGCAGGCCGACGTTGATATCGGCGAGGACCGCGCCCGAATTGAACGGGATCACCGCCCAGGCCAGCAGTGCGACCGTAAAGGTGATGATCGGCGCGATCAGGAACATTCCCGTGTTCGCGGCCGAGGGAATGATGGTTTCCTGCAGGAAGACCTTGAGGCCGTCTGCAAAGGACTGGAGCAGCCCCCAGGGCCCGACCACGTTCGGCCCGCGCCGCAGCGCCATCGCCGCCCAGACCTTGCGGTCGACATAGATGATCATCGCCACGGCCAGCATCAGCGGCAGGGCAATCAGCAGGATCCCGGCGATGGTCGCAGTGAACCACGCCCATTCGTAGGTCATGCCGAGGGATTGGAAGAACTCGGTCATTCCGCGGCCTCCGCGAAGCTCTCACCGTGGAGCAGTTCGGC
>JAJTFU010000120.1 GCA_021299075.1 Novosphingobium sp.
CGGGCCCGCAAGATCATCGTCACCAACACCCCCGGCGTCTTCACTGACGACACCGCCGACCTGACCATGATGCTGATCCTGTCAGTGCCGCGCCGCCTGGGCGAAGGCAGCCGCCTGGTCCGCGATGGGGCCTGGACCGGCTGGGCGCCGACCCAGCTGCTCGGCCGTTCGATCGGTGGCAAGCGCCTGGCGATCGTCGGCATGGGTCGGATCGGCCAGGCCGTGGCGCATCGGGCCCGCGCCTTCGGGATGGAAGTGACCTACCACAACCGTCGGCCACTTCCCGGTGCGATCGAGAACATGCTGGGTGCGCGCTATGAAGCCGATCTCGACAAGCTGTTGGCAGAGGCGGACATCATTACCCTGCATTGCCCTGCCAGCGCCGAAACACACCGGCTGCTGGATGCCCGGCGCATTGCCCTGCTGAAGCCCGACGCCTACATCATCAATACCGCGCGCGGCGATCTGATCGACGAGGATGCGCTGATCGTGGCCCTGGAACAGGGCAAGCTCGGTGGTGCCGGGCTGGACGTCTACGCCCGTGAGCCGGCGGTTGATAGCAGACTGATTGCCCTGCCTAACGTGATCACCCTGCCGCACCTTGGCAGCGCCACTGTTGAGGGGCGCTCATTGGCTGGCGAGAAGGTCATCGCCAACATCCGCTTTTGGGTCGACGGACACCGGCCGCCGGACCAGGTGCTGCAAGGCTGGGCATAACCGGCCCGCCCACGCAACAAATCAGCAGCGCAATTGCTTGCCGAGGTCCCATTTATTGCTCTAACCGTCCCTGCGGAATCACGCGATATCGCGGCAGGGGAGATACGGGATGCGCAAACAACTGGGCCTCGCGCTGGCTGGGGCACTTCTGGCAGGCAGCACCCCCGCCCTCGCGCAGACTGTGACCGAAGCGACGATCGACACGGGCGACACTGCCTGGATCCTCACTTCGTCGGCGCTGGTCCTGCTGATGACCATGCCGGGGCTGGCGCTGTTCTACGGCGGTCTGGTCAGGGCCAAGAACTTCCTGTCGGTGCTGGTACAGGTTGGCGCGATCGCCGCGGTTGCCTCGACCCTGTGGATCATCGCCGGCTACACTCTGGCTTTTGGCGATGTCACCAATGGCTGGCTGGGCGCGGGCAATGCCTGGATGCTGATCGGCACGGAAGGGCTGATGCGCGGCGAACTGACCATTTCCGAACGCACCTTTGCCCTGTTCCAGCTGACTTTCGCCGCGATCACCCCGGCGCTGATGGCCGGCGCCTGGGTCGATCGCGCCCGGTTCGGCTGGGTCATGGGCTTTTGCGCGCTGTGGAGCCTGCTGGTCTATGCGCCGGTCGCGCACTGGGTCTGGGGCAATGGCTGGCTGGCCACATCGATGGGCACACTGGACTTCGCCGGCGGCATCGTCGTCCACACCACGGCCGGCGTTTCGGCGCTGGTCGCTGCGCTGCTGCTCGGGCGCCGACAGGGTTTTCCCAAGACGCTGATGCTGCCGCACAGCCCCTCGCTGACCATGGCCGGCGCCGCCCTACTCTGGGTGGGCTGGTTCGGCTTCAACGGCGGCTCTGCCCTCGCCGCCAATGACGATGCGGCCAGCGCGATCCTCAACACCCATGTCGCCGCCTGCGTTGCCGCGCTGGTCTGGCTGCTGATCGAACGGTTTAGTGTTGGCAAGCCAACCTCAGTCGGTTTCGCGACCGGCGCCATCGCTGGCCTTGCCACCGTCACACCGGCCGCCGGCTTCATTTCGCCAGGGGCGGCCATGCTGTTTGGCGCAGTCGCCGCAGTGGTCTGCTACCCGATGATCCAGGTGGTGAAGAAGAAGCTGCAGATCGACGATTCGCTCGATGTCTTTGCCGTTCATGGGGTCGGCGGCATGATCGGCTCGCTAATGCTTGCGGTCTTCATGGCCCCTGCGCTGGGCGGCGCGGGCTATGCCGAAGGGGTCGGGATGGTGAACCAGCTCGCCGCGCAGGCGGTCGGCGTGGGCGTGGTCGCGCTCTATTCGGCAATCGCCAGCGCGGTGATCGCAGTCGTGGTCAGCCTCGCCTTCCCGATGCGCGTGAGCGAGGATGCCGAGCGCGAGGGGCTGGACATCACCAGCCACGGCGAGCGCGCCTGGGAACTCGACTGAGGCAGCGGCGGTGAGCGAAAGCGTCTCCGCCCTGCCCCGACCGACTTCGGCCAGGCGCACGGTCGCGCTGTCATTCACCTTCCAGGGACGCGCCACCCGCACCGAACTGGCAAGTTACATTCTCAGCGCAGTGTTCGTGACGCTGGCAGTCTCGTTCGCCACGGCCCTTTTCGCGCCATACACTGTGTGGGCACTGGTCAGCGACGGCCTGACGGTGCTGCTGGCCATTCCTGTGCCGGCACTGCTGGTCCGGCGGCTGCATGACCAGGATCGTTCCGGCAAGCTCGTCTGGCTGGCCATCTTTACCTTTGCCGTCTGGCTGGTGCGTGTGGTGATCGCCAATGTGGCGGGCATGGATGCGCGGATCGGGTTTGACCGAATGACCTGGCTGCTCGACTGGGCCGTGATATTCGCCAATCTGGCAGCCGTAATCCTCGCGATCCTGCCGGGCACTGCGGGGCCCAACCGGTTCGGGCCCGACCCGCGCCAGCGCTCAACCTGATCGCGCGAGCCAATCCGCCAGGACTGTCCCGATCGCAGCGATTCCGGTTCGGGCCCAGGCGAAACCGAGATGGCGGCAATTGACTTCGATCGCTGCGTCCCGCTCGCCATCAAGACCGGCGGCACAGGCAGGCGGGACGATCCCATCACGGCGCGACCACAGGGCGACGGTCGGAACCGAAGGCTTGTCGGCCAGATGCGCTTCGATAGGGGGCTGATCGACCGGGTGGTCATTGACCAGCTCATAAAGTCGCCACGCGTTGTTGGCTTGCGGATCGCCTGAGAACGGACTGCCCAGCGTGACCACCAGTCTGACATCCTGCGGGATCAGTTTGGCAACTTCCCGCGCGAACACGCCGCCCAGGCTCCAGCCAACCAGCGTCACCGGTTGTCCACTGCTGGCAGCGAAGGCAGTAATCCGCGCCGCCAGTCGATCGAGCAGATCGGCGCGCGCGCCAAGATTGAAGCCAAGCCCCCAGCCCTGGACGGCATAGCCCGCCGCCCGCAACGAACGGCGGAGCCTAACTGTCGTGAAATCGTGCGCCAGAAAGCCGGGCAGGACCATCACCGGCTGGCCATGACCGGGTGTCACCGGAACCGGTGCTAGCAGCGGTGCGACAATCAGCCCTGGCACATCCAGCAGCTCAGCCGCGAAGAGACCTGGCGATGGAGCCGTGGCTGGCAGCGTCTCCATAGCCTGGGATCAATCGCCGGTCAGGATACGGTCAACCAGCTGCTTCACCGACGGGGTGAAGTTGTTGGAATAGAATGGGTCCTGCTTGAAACGGTATGCGGCATGACCGGCGAACATAAGGTTTTCGTCGATCGGTCCGCCGTGGGCGATGTCCTGCAGGGTCTTCTGGATGCAGAAGCTGCGCGGATCGGCCAGGCGCCCCGTGGTGTAATCGTCATGATCCTTCCACGACGAGAACCCGCAGTGGCTGAGGCAGCCCATGCAATCCTTCTGGTCCTGCTGGATTTCTGCCCGCTCACCCGGTGCAACGAAGACGATCGTGTCGTCCGGCGTGCGCAGGCCATCGGTGTAACCGGCGGCGACCCAGCCTCGAGCCCGTTCGAGGTCGCGCGGGGCGACCCAGAAGTTCTTGCCGCGCACTCCGACATCAAGCTGGACGGTATGCTCGCCAGCCTGGACTTTCGAATAGGGAATCTGGCGCTCGCTGCGGTCTTCAAGCTTGCGCAGGAAGGGATTCTTGACTGCCGAGGAATAGAACCCCGTCGGCGAGAAACGGTGCAGTAGCACGTCACCCGGCTCCAGCGTGC
This sequence comes from Novosphingobium sp., assembly GCA_021299075.1. Classification (GTDB taxonomy): domain Bacteria; phylum Pseudomonadota; class Alphaproteobacteria; order Sphingomonadales; family Sphingomonadaceae; genus Novosphingobium. Next base: position 3,917 of record JAJTFU010000120.1, read on the forward strand.
GCAGGTGATCCTTCCACGCCTGCGGGATCGGACTTTCCTCGGTCAGCAGCGGGCGTGTGCCGAACTGGAAGGCGATGCTGCCCAGTTCCGGATTGTCGATCCAGTTGTCCCATTCACGCAGGAACCAGACCCCGCCGGCCATGACGATCGGTACCGAATCCGGCACGCCCTCGGCCCGCATGGTGTCACGCAGCGCCTTGACGCGGGGATAGGGATCCTCGGGCTTCAGCGGGTCTTCGGCGTTGGACAAGCCGTTGTGCCCGCAGCGCGGGCCGAGCTGATGATCGGCAGGTAATTGACGTTGAACCGTGCAGCGATTTCCGAGAGCTTGTAGGGCATGCCCGCCCCGCAAGTGACCCCGGTCACCATCCCGCGGGTGCGTTCCAGCACGCCTTCGAGGATCTGCTGGGCCCCGCCCATTTCCCACAGGACGTTGATGTTGATCGCGCCCTGGCCGTTCGAAATTTCATAGGCCCGGCGGACCTGTTCGACCGCACCGGAAATGCCGTACTGGATCAGCTGCTCGTGGCGTTCCTTGCGGGTCAGCGCATTGTAGATCTGCGGGATGATCTTGCCTTCAGCGTCATAGCTATCGGCATTGACCGCGCTGACTGTCCCGATTCCACCGGCCGCAGCCCATGCACCCGAGCTGGCATGGTTCGTGGCCGCCACACCCTTGCCGCCTTCAACCAGCGGCCAGACTTCACGACCACCATAAAGAATCGGCTTCAAACCCTTGAACGACATTAGCTCCCAGTCTTTCCCTTTGCCGTGTTGCACGGCTTGATTGCCACGGGTTCGGGGCGCGGCCCTACGGCTTCAAACTGCGCGTAGTAGCCGTTGAGTTCCGGTCTACGCACAAATTCCACGAGACGAAAGCCCACGGCCTGAAATTCGCAGAACAGCAGGCTGGGCGGCATTCCGTGGGAAGGCATAGGGCTCGGTCACTTCGTGATACATGTGAACCAGGAAGACCCGGTCAAAGCTGTTCGCCGGCAGGCGCGGATCGTCAGCCGCCCCGGTCTTGATCGAAACGTTGTCGAGCCGTTCGCGCTCAACCCGCTGGCCAAGCCGCTGGATCGCGCCGGGATCGATATCCTGCGCCAGCACGCGGCCCTTGGCACCAACCCGTTCGGCCAGGCGGACGGTATAGTAACCTTCGCCCGCGCCAATATCGGCAACCGTGGTACCGGCCTTGATCGCGGCCAGGTCCATCACGACCTCGGCCTCACCCAGATTGTCGCGCTGGTCTTCGTTGCCGAATTCGGTGCCAGAAAGGTCGGAAACCGGGCGCCAGGCGCGCGGAAACTCGCGCGAGGTCTCTGGCCGGTCAGCGTCCTTTTCGGCGCTGCAGGCGGTCAGCAGCAGCAGGGCAGCAAGGCTGGCCCACAGCCTCAATCGTCATCCTCCACGTCCACCTTTTCACCTGTCACGCGCTGGGCGAGCGCCGCAGCCATGAACTGGTCAAGATCACCGTCAAGCACGTCGGACGGGGTCGGGCTGGTCACCCCGGTGCGCAGGTCCTTGACCATCTGATAGGGCTGGAGAACGTAAGAACGGATCTGGTGGCCCCAGCCAATGTCGCTCTTGGCCGAGTGTTCCGCAGAGGCTCTTGGCCGAGTGTTCCGCAGAGGCCGCCTCTTCGCGCTTGCGCATTTCCTCTTCATAGAGCCGCGACTTCAGCATGCCCATGCAGATTTCGCGGTTCTTGTGCTGGCTGCGATCCTGCTGGCTGGCGACGATGATCCCGCTCGGCACGTGGGTGATACGCACGGCCGAGTCCGTGGTGTTGACGTGCTGGCCGCCCGCGCCCGAAGCCCGGTAAGTATCGATCTTGAGGTCAGCCGGATTGATATCGATGCTGAAATTGTCATCGATCACCGGGAAGACCCAGACCGAGCTGAAGCTGGTATGGCGCCGGGCTGAGCTGTCATAAGGCGAAATGCGGACCAGGCGGTGTACGCCGCTTTCGGTCTTGGCATAGCCATAGGCATTCTCACCCTTGACCAGGATGGTCGCGCTCTTGATACCAGCCTGTTCGCCGGCCTGGTATTCGATCGTCTCGACCTTGAAGCCGCGCTTTTCGGCCCAGCGGGTGTACATCCGGAAGAGCATTTCGGCCCAGTCCTGGCTTTCGGTCCCGCCTGCGCCAGCATGGATTTCGATGTAGGTATCGTTACCGTCAACCTCGCCGGCCAGGAGGGCCTGGACCTTGTCGGCATCGGCGCGGTCGGCCAGGCTGGCCAGCGCATCCAGCCCTTCCTGGATCGTCGCCTCATCACCTTCCATTTCGCCCAGCTCGACGAATTCGATGGCGTCAGCCTTCTGGGCCGAGATGTCCTTGACCGTGCCGATCGCCGCCTCGAGCCGACGGCGTTCCTTCATGACTGCTTCGGCTTCCTTGGGACTGTCCCACAGCTTGGGATCCTCGACCCGGGCGTTAAGCTCGTCGAGCCGGCGCAGCGCGCGGTCCCAGTCCAGGAACTTGCGGACCAGGGCCAGAGCGGCGTCAATCCGATCGATATGGGCCTGCCCTTCGGCACGCATGATACTTAAACTCCGTCTTGTCCGGGTTCACTGCCCCGTCTGCCGCCCGATTAGCGGACAGCCTCCGTTTGTAAAGCGGGTGGGCGCTCAGCGCTTGCCCTTGCGCAGCGCCTGCACGGCTTCCAGCGTCAGGCGGACATGATCCTTGTAGTCCAGGTTCGAATGGACAAACCGGATCTTGCCATCCTGCCCGATGACATAGCTGGTGCGCGAGGTCAGACCCGTCGACACGCCTGCGCGCTGCAGGTCAACATCGTAGGCCTTGATGATCGCCGGGGTGGCGATGGCTACGGCAAACTTGTCGCGGCAGGCCTCGGTCGAGAACTTCTGCAGCGTCGGCATGTCATCGGCCGACATGCCGACAACCGTCGCCCCGGCTGCAGCGAACTGCGGCGAAGCATCGGCAAAGGCCTTCGCTTCCAGCGTGCAGCCCTGGGTGAAAGCCTTGGGGTAGAAATAGAGCACGAGCGGTCCCTTGCGCAGCGCGGCGCGCAGGTTGAACGCATAGGGCTTGCCGGCCTTGGCGCCCTGGGTGGCAAACACGGGAGCAGTTGCCCCGACCGGCAGATTGGCGCTGGCCGGCGCGGCAAGAGCGACGGCGACGACAGCGGCGAATAGGGGTCGGAAGTTCATGGAATGCTCCGGGGTTACTGGATTGCCACGGCGCTATCGGCCGCGATCTGGGGGTCTGCCGTGTCTTCGGCTGCGGCTTCGCTGGTCTGGGCTTGCGAGCCGCGCCTGATCGCCGCGATCAGCGCATCACGCTGCTTGGCCAGATCGTCCTGGCGTGTGGTCCGGGCCACCTCACTGTCGGCCTTGAAGGCCTCCCAGATGATTCCGGACTTGGGATCATCGGTCGGGCTACCGGCAAACACCTTGCTGCCGGAAACGCGGTCGATCTTGACCCAGTGGATATTGACCGGGGCCACGAATGGCCGGTCGAACCAGCGGTTGCGGCTTTCCTGGATGAACTGTTTGAACATTGGCGCAGCGATCGAGCCGCCCTGGGCATAACCGCCCAGCGAGCGCGGCTGGTCATAGCCAAGGTAGACCGCCCCGACGATGTCCTGAGAACCGCCGGCAAACCAAACGTTGGTCGGGCCCGTCGTCGTCCCGGTCTTGCCGAACAGCGAGAGATTGAGATCGCGCAGCACCGTTGCGGTACCGCGGGTCACCACGCCTTCCAGCATGTGGATCACCTGGAAGGCCGTGCGCGGGTCCATCACCTGCTTGCCGCGCTTGGCCAGGCGCGGCATCGGCTTGCCGTCCCAGTTGGCCATGTTGCACTTCTCGCAGCGGCGGTTGTCGGACCGCCAGATCACCTTGCCGTTGCGATCCTGGACGAAGTCGATCAGCGTTGGCGTGTACTGCACACCATTGTTCGCCAAAGCCGCATAGGCGTTCGCCATCTTGAGCACGGTCGTCTCGCCAGCGCCCAGCGCGAAGGAGAGGTACGGCGGATACTTGCCGATGCCCACCCGGTCGATCTGGCGCGCAACATTGTCCATCCCGGCATCGTTGGCGATGCGCACGGTCATCAGGTTGCGTGACTGTTCAAGCCCCCAACGCATCGTATGGGTCCTACCGGCACCGCGCATATCGAAATTGCGGAAGCACTTCTGACCGAGCTGCGCGCCCTGGTAGACGCAGAACTGGCCATCCAGCACTTCGCTGGCCGGGGTCATCCCGTTATCGAGCCCCGTGGCATAGACGAACGGCTTGATGGTCGAGCCTGGCTGGCGCTGCGCCTGGGTCGCGCGGTTGAAGCTGCCAAGCCCGGCATCGAACCCGCCCTGCACCGCCAACACCCGGCCAGAGTTGGGATCGATTGCCACGAAGCCGCCCTGCACTTCGGGGACATTCTTGACCGCCCAAGCGTTCCCATTCGGTGCTGCAGCGATGACATCGCCCGCGCGCAGCGAATCCGGCAGCGCGATCAAGGGCGCCTTGCTGCCATCGGTAAAGCCGATCGTCGCCTGATTACCGGAGCGCGAAAGGACCACCCCGACCCGCCAGTTCTGGTAGGACACCGACTTGCCGGCTGCGATCAGCTCGGTTTGCCAGTTGTCCGGATCGACCTTGATCTTGGCGATCGGTCCGCCCCAACCGCGCCCGCCCTGATAGCGCAGCAGCCCGGTGCGAAGCGCATCCTGCGCCGCCTTCTGGAGCTGCGGATCGAGCGAGGTTCGCACCCACAGGCCGCCGCCATAAATGCTGTTCGGCCCGTCTTCAGCCTGTTCGCCATATTTCTCGATCAGCTCGCGGCGCACGTCCTCGACGAAGTAGCCGACGGAGGGATCATAGCTTTCCGCGCGCCGGGCAATCAGGCCGAGCGGCTGGGCCTTGGCCTGGCTCGCCTGCTCTGCCGTCACCCAGCCATTGTCGACCATCTGATCGAGCACATAATTGCGGCGATCGATCGCCAGCTGCTGATACTTCTCGCGCCCATAGCGCTCCGGTGCCTTGGGCAGGATCGCCAGGAAGGCCGCTTCGTGCAGCTGCAGGTCACCCACATCCTTGCCGAAATAGGCCCGCGAAGCTGCCTGGACGCCGAAGCTCTGGCGGCCGAGCGGGATCTCGTTGAGATAAAGCTCAAGGATTTGCTGCTTGGTCAGCACACCCTCGATCCGGCGGGCCAGGACCATTTCCTTGAACTTGCGGGTGATCGAGTACTCGTCCCCGATCAGGATGTTCTTGGCGACCTGCTGGGTAATGGTCGAGCCGCCCTTGGCGCGCTCACCTGAACCGAACTTGGTGACATAGTCGATCACCGCGCCAATCAGGCCGGTGTAATCGACCCCGCCATGGCTCCAGAAAGTCTTGTCCTCGGCCGAGAGGTAAGCGTTGATCAGCGGCTTGGGGAAATCGACGAAGCGCAATTGGACACGCCGCTCACGCGCATAGCTGTAGACGATCTCGCCATTTACGCCGCGCACCATGGTCGGCAACGGTGGCTGATAGCTGAGCAGCCGGTCAGCCGAGGGCAGGCTGCGCAGCACCGTGATCCACAGCAGCAGGTACAGCGCCACCAGGCCGCCAAGCCCGTAACCGACCAGGCGGAACCGCTTGCTCGTCTGCCAGTTGGACTGGAACCATTGGCCCGCTGGATGGTCCTGCAGGCGGGTGAGCAGACCCCCGGCTTCGCGCCGGATGCGCAGGCGAATGGATTCGGAAGGCTCACTCATCTTGGGCGCGGCTCTAGCATGGGGGAACGGCGGTAGGCCAGCGGCAAGCTAGGGGACCAGCGGCGGCGGCGCGGTCTCACGCGCAAAATGGATGCGGATCGCACTGGCCAGGCTTTGCGCAAAGGCCTGCTGACCGGCGGGAGAAGCGAGCCGGGCGGCATCCTCTTCATTATTGATATAACCGCTTTCGAACAGGATCGAGGGCACATCGGGCGCTTTCAGCACCGCGAAAGCGGCCGATTGCACGGCCTGATCGCGGAACGGCAGCCGGCCACGCCCTTCGCGCAGGATCAACTGACCAAAGGCTTCCGCCTTGGCCTGCATCTCGCGCTGCGAAAGATCGACCAGGATCGCCCCGACGGAATCGCTCGTTTCGGCAATGCGGATCCCGTTGATCTCATCCGCCGCATTCTCGCGGGCAGCGATCCGCTCGGCGGCCTCGTTGCTGCCCTTGTCGGACAGGACATAGACCGTCGCGCCGCGCGCGCCGGTGCCAACCTCGGTACTGTCGGCGTGGATCGAAATGAATAGGTCAGCCTGCAAGCGCCGCGCAATGTCCGGCCGCACCGGCAGCAGCAGATAGCGATCGTCCTCGCGGGTCATGGCCACCCGGATCCCGCCCTGGCGCAGCAATTCATCGCGCAGGGCCAGCGCCAGGCGCAGCACCAGGTCCTTTTCCTTGAGCGCACCGTTACCGGCCCCGGGATCCTTGCCGCCGTGACCTGGATCTATCACGACCAGCGGGCGGCTTGCGTCTTGCGGCCCGCGAATGGGCGGCAGGCCCTGGCGGGCATCGTCATCGGGCAGCAGGATCTGGACGACGTAACCGTAGCCCCGGCCCGGACCGCCGAAATAGCGATCGGCCGCGACCATCGCCGCGAAGACCGCCAGCGGTGCGACAAAAAGACCAAGGATCACGGCAGCGCGGCGCATTTCGCCATTCTGCTAAACAAGGTAAATTGCGAGAGCAATGGCCGGATCACGCTTTGCCGGATTGCCCCGCCCTTGCCGCCCGCGAACCATGATGCTAGGCACTCACTGCGCGAGACCCGCCGGGACCATTCGTAACGCCTTCGGCATTACTTATTAACCACTATGCGGGCAGTTCTCGCCAGGAATCCCGGGCCCTGCCCGGACGTACAGGTTGATGCCGTAATGAGAAGTGGTTCGTTGCCTGCCAAGACCCTGCCCTTCCGGGCTGTGGCTGTGGCAGTGCGGCAACCGGCGCATGATAAGTCTCTGCGCCTGATCCTTACCGCAGACACACACCACGCCGCCGGGCGCGCCAATGCCCCCGGCTATTCCCATACAGCCGCACGCCACGCCGGGATCAGTTCCCGGGCGCGCGGCCGTTTCGCACAAGAACGCGCCACTCAAGCCGGCAGGGACCTGATAAGGTCCGGCGAGGCCTGGCGCGCACGGAGAGTTATAAATGACAATGCGCATGCTGATCGATGCGCGCCACCAGGAAGAAACCCGGGTGGCGGTGCTCAAGGGCAACCGGATTGAGGAATTCGACTTTGAATCTGCCGAACACAAGCAGATCAAGGGTAATATCTATCTCGCCAAGGTAACCAGGGTCGAACCCTCGCTGCAGGCGGCCTTCGTTGACTTTGGCGGCAATCGCCACGGCTTCCTGGCCTTCAGCGAAATCCACCCGGACTATTACCAGATCCCCAAGGAGGACCGCGAGGCCCTGCTGGCGGAAGAAGCCGCCCATGCCGAGGAAGAGGCCGCCCTGCGTGCCATAGCCGAGGGTGAGGAAGACTTCGTTGGTGATGACGAGCTGGGCGAAACCCTGGCCGATGACTTGGCCGGTACCACGCACGAAGCCTAGCACGATGACGATGGTCACGGCCTGACCGAAGTCGATACGGCGGAAAAGGACGAAGTCGCGACCATCGAGGATGGCCAGATCGACAACGCCTTTGACCATGATGGCGAAGAAGCCGCCGAAGCCGAAGGTGGCGATGATCGCCGCCGCGGTCGCGGTCGCCGCCGTCAGGGTCAGGGCCGCGGCAAGGCGAAGGAAGCCGATGAGCTCCGCGCCAAGCGCATGGCGCTGCGCCGCCGCTACAAGATCCAGGACGTGATCCAACGCCGCCAGGTGCTGCTGGTCCAAGTCGTTAAGGAAGAGCGCGGCAACAAGGGT
>JAJTFU010000121.1 GCA_021299075.1 Novosphingobium sp.
CCGCCGAACAGATGCTGGGGATCACCCGTGCCGTGCTGACCGGGCGGATCGCGATGGCGGAGCAGCGCTGGGCCGACGCGGCAGCCGCCTTCCGCGAGGGGGCCGTGCTGGAAGAAACCGAGTCCTTCTCGGACTTCACCGATCCGCCGGCCTTCTGGTACCCGGTCCGGCGCGATCTGGCCGCTGCCCTGCTGGCGGCGGGCGATTCGGCCGGGGCCCAACGGGAAACCGAAGCGGCACTGGCCCTGCGCAAGCACGATCCAGTGGCCCAGCGGACCCTGGCCGCGGCGCGGGCCCGGCTGGTGCTGGATTCGCCGCTGCTGCGCTGAACGGAGCTAGCGCGGCGTAATCGTCAGCCGCGGCCGCCCGGTTTCCAGCCGGTCGAGCGTCACCAGCCAGTTTGCCGCGCGGTCGGTCTGGAACGTGATGTCCGTTCCCGGCGCGGACAGTCGCAGGGTGCCGCCATTGGCCTTGAGGACCGCTGCATCGCCCTGACCCAGCGCGAGCAGGTCCCAGTCCGCCGTCGCCAGCTTGAACTGGTGGCGGCCGGCGGGGAGCTGGACCTCTGCCACATAGCGCGCACCGTCGCGGCGCAGCGGCAGGCTGGTGCCCCAATCGTTCATCGTCCCGCGCAGGTAGAGCGGGGTATCAGCCGGAAGGCTGGCGAGCGCGCGCGGCTGGCGGCTGGTCCAGCCATAGCGCTGGGCAGCGGCACGGATGAGCTCATCGGCCAGCTCGAATCCGCGGAAATCGTTGGCCATGACCACGATCCCGTCGCCGCTTTCGGCATGGATGAAGGCGCGCGTGAACATGCCCCAGCGGGTGCCGTCGTGGCCGAAGGTGAAGCCGGGCCCCTGCCCCTTCAGTTCAAGACCGAGACCCCAGCTGCCGGCCTGGACCTTGGCCATCTCGCGTGCGGCGGCCTGGGGCAGCAGCGTCTGGTCGCTGCCATTGTAGCTGGCGCGCAGCGCGATCAGCAGGCGCGCGATGTCCGACGGCGTGGACCACATGCCGCCCGCCGCCAGCTCGGACACGTTGTAAAACCGGTCGGCAAAGGGCTTGCCCAGGTGATGGCCGGCGGCAGTGGCTTCCAGCAGCGGTGAAGCGGGCGGCTGGGCGAAGGTCGAGCGGGTCATCCCCGCCCGCTGCAGCACATCACGCTGGGCGAGCGCGGCGAAGCTCTCACCAGTCATGTCCTCGAGCGCGGCCTGGACTACCAGATAGCCGCCGTTGGAATAGTCCCAGGTGCCGGGCTTGCCGGTGACGCGAACCGGCTGGCCCTTCACGCCCTTGCCGGTCAGGATCGCCAGCAAGGATGGCGCGGCGGCATTCGGCGGATAGCCGGTCGAATCCGGGTTGGAGACCCCGGCGCTGTGCGACAGCAGCCGGCGCAGCGTGGCGCGTTCCTTCGGATAGGCGGCATTGCCGGGCAGCTGCCAGCGGGCCAGCGCCCAGTTGATATCGGCATCGAGCGGATGCTTGTTCGCACTGACCGCCTGCATGGCGAGCGTTGCCGTCACCACCTTGGTCACCGAGCCGGCCTGGAACAGGGTATCGGCGGTGACCGGGGTACAGGTGCCCATGTCGGCAATGCCCCAACCGCGAGCCAGCGTAACCTTGCCGCCCCGGATCACCGCCACGCTGACGCCTGGCACCTGCAGCGCCTGCAGGCGCTTGACCAATTGCTGCGGCTTGGTCTCGCTGCCGGTCCAGGCCGGAAGCAGGCCCTTGGCGAGCGCCTTGGCATCGGCATCGTTAGGGCCACCGATCGTGTCCTTGGGCGGCTTGCAGGCCTTGGCGAGCCCGAGCGGCGGCAGGCCTTCGGGCAGATCCTGAGCCAGCGCCGGACTGGCCAGCAGCGCGGCGGCGAGGGCAAGAGCGGTGAGGTGTTTCATCGTTTCTGCTTGTCCTTGGCGCGCTGGAAGGCCGGGCGGCGGCTGAGCCGGTCAAGATAGGCCAGGGCCGCCTCGGGCACCTGCTCTTCCAGCCCGATCGACAGCGCCAGCATCACGGCATAGCCCAGCGAGACATCGGCCATGGTGAAGCGCCCGGCGCAGGCAAATTCTGGCCCCATCAGCTTGAGCGCATTGTGCAGCCGGGCGCCGAACCACTGGGCATAATCGGCCGCCGCTTCCGGGCAGCGGCCCGGCTCCAGCCGGGTGTAGCGCAGGTGGATGGTCTGCGGGAAAGTCAGCGTCGCCTCACCCATGACGAGGAAGTTCATATAGCTGGGGTAATCCGCTTCGTCCGGAGCGAGCGCCAGATCAGAGGGACCGAAGCGCGTGGCCAGCACGTGCGGGATCGCCGCGCTTTCGGTCATCAGCTGGCCGTCGATCAGGCAGGCCGGGACCGTGCCCAGTGGATTGACATCGCGGTAGCCTTTTACCCTCGCGCGCGGCGGGAACGGCATCAGGGTCAGCTCGTAAGGCAGGCCCAGTTCCTCGAGCGCCCAGAGCGCTCGGAACGAACGCGCATCGGCGCAGTGGTAAAGGTGAATGCGGGGCTGGGTCATGGCTGCATGGCTCCGACAACGGCGCACTTGGCGCTCGATTCCTTCGCATCGCCGCCCAGATAGGCCACCGCGATGAAGCCGCCAACCACAACAATGACGAAGCCGGCCGTAGCGAGACCCAGATACTTGTCGATGAAGGCCTTGATCGGCGCGCCGAACATCCGGAACAGCACGCCCACGATCATGAAGCTGATCGACCGGCTGACGATGCTGGCGAGGATGAATGGCACCAGCGGCATGGCGATGAACCCGGCGGTGATCGCCAGCAGCTTGAACGGGATCGGGGTCGCCCCCTTGATCATGATGATTTCGGCTCCGAATTCGCGCAGATAGCAGGCCGCCTTGGGGAAGCTTTCGGACAGGCCAAGCAGGGCAATGAGCTGGGTGCCGACCGTATCGTAGAGCGCATAGCCGATGGCGTATCCCAGCAGCCCGCCCAGGACCGAGGCAAAGGTGGCGATCATGGCGAACCGCACCGCCTTCTTGGGTTCGGCCAGGCACATCAGCCCCAGCAGCGGGTGCGGCGGGATCGGGAAGAAGCTGGCCTCGACAAAGGCGAACAGCGCCAGCCAGCCTTCGGCATGCGGGTGCGCAGCCTTGGCCATGGTCCAGTCATAGAGGCGGCGCAGCATTGGATTCCCCTTCCGCCGCGGTGTTTAGAGGGGCCGGGCAAGGGCGGCAAGCTCGGCGCATTGATAACCGTATTGGTTATTTTGGCTTGACATTGTAACGCTGTTTCGGTACATATTAGGAACATCGCGATAGACCGATTCGAACCGGCTTGTCGTTCCTCTCCTGCAATTTCCGGATCCAAACCCATGGCCGACACGCCCAAGTCGCGCCGGACCGCAGCGCGTCCGGCCAAGCCCGCGCAGCGCACCCCGCCGTCCAAGACATGGTCGCCGCGCTTCCTCGCCGAGCTGGCCACCAGCTCCAACGTCGCAGCTTCGGCGAAGAAGGCGGGTGTTGCCGTTTCAATGGTTTACGAGACCCGCCGCCGCAATCCGGAATTCTTCCGGGCCTGGGAACAGGCGCTGTGCGAAGGCTATGATCACCTTGAGATGGAGCTGCTGCTGCGGCTGCGCACGGGCGAGATCAAGCGCGCCGCGGGGGCCAAGGTGGGTGTGCGGACCTATGAGAATGCCGTCGCGTTGCGCCAGCTCGCCGCGCACAAGGACAGCGTCGCCCGCCCGCGCGCTGGCTGCCGGGGAAGATGTCTGGGCGGTGGACGGTGACGATGACCAGACGTGAGCTGAGCCGACGCCTGCGCTTCATGCTTTCGCGCCCGCACGACGAGCGGATGGCGCTGCTGGCCGAAATGACCGAGGCCGAGCGCCGCGAATTGCAGCACGTCTGGCGGATCTATGCCCGCACCGCGCAGGTTGCGCCCGATGGCGACTGGCGCACCTGGCTGATCCTGGCCGGACGCGGCTTTGGCAAGACCCGCGCCGGGGCTGAATGGGTCCGCGAGTGCGCTGAGGCCGAGCCGCAGGCCCGGATCGCACTGGTCGGGTCAACCCTGGCCGAGGCGCGCAGCGTGATGGTCGAAGGCGAAAGCGGCATTCTGGCAGTCTGCCCGCCCGGGCGCCGTCCAGTGTTCGAGCCTTCGCTAAGTCGCCTGACCTGGCCGAACGGTGCCGAAGCCACGCTCTATTTGGCCGGCGAACCAGAGAGCTTGCGCGGTCCGCACCACGGCTATGCCTGCCGGTCAGGCCCAGAAGGAAGTCTTCCTCAATGAAGGTCTCGCCCGGCTTGATGCCTTGCTGCACTGCGCCATCGAAGCGCAAACAGCCACGCCTCCCGCCACGCCGCAGGAGGGGCAATGCTGGCTGGTTGCGGCGGGTGCAACCGGCGTCTGGAGCGGCCATGCGGGCGAAGTAGCGTCCTTTCAGCAGGGCCAGTGACTGTTCCAACCGCCACGCGACGGCTTGCGCCTGTTCAACCGCGCAACCGGCCAGGAACTGCTCCATTCGGGCACCTGGAAGGCCCCCGCCAAACCGGCGCTCCCCACAGGCGGAGCGGTAACAGACACGCAGGCCCGCGCAGCGATTGCCGCCTTGATCGACTCGCTGGTGACGGCCGGAGTTCTGCCAACTGTGTAGCCAAGGCGACGAAGTGACACTTTTTCGCGAGGAGAGAACCCGGAATCGCGACATTAATGCAACAGTTCCGCGCTTTGCCCGCTTGCACAGGCTATGCGATATAGTTAGACACGCACGAACTCGGTGGTTCAATCCTGTTAAAAGGGGAAAACGATAATGCGGAAACTGGTCATTGGGATGGCACTTGCCTCCTCGGCCCTCGCGACGCCTGCCATGGCCCGCGATGATTCTTGGTACGTCGAAGCTGATGCCGGTGGCATGATCGTCGAAGACATCAAGAACTTCACTGGCCTGAACGACGAAGGTTCGCTGGACCTGAAGACCGGCTACGACTTCGGTGGCATCGTTGGTTACGACTTCGGCGGCTTCCGCCTTGAAGCCGAAGCCAGCTATCGCCGCGCTGAAGAGAAGGCCTTCTCGACTGTCACCGCGCGTTACACGGACGCTAACGTTGGCGGCGGCGCTGAAGCGCTCAGCTTCATGGTCAACGGTCTGCTCGATTTCGGTCCCGACGATGGCCTGCAGGGCTTCGTTGGTGGCGGTGTTGGTGTCGGCCGAGTCAAGAATGCCGTGATCCTCTCGCCCAACTCGCCGCTGTCGCTCGTCGATTCGGACACCGGTTTCGCTTGGCAGGCTCTGGCTGGCGTTCGCACCCCGATCAGCGACAACATCGACGTTGGTCTGAAGTATCGCTTCTTCAACCAGGCTCACAACGATCTGGTGAATACCGGCGGTCGCAACATCCGTACCCGCTTCCGCTCGCACTCGCTGCTGCTGACGCTGGGCTACAACTTCGGCGGCGCTCCGGAGCCGGTTGCTCCGCCGCCGCCCCCGCCGCCCCCGCCGCCTCCGCCGCCGCCTCCGCCGCCTCCCCCGCCCCCGCCGCCGGCTCCGGTCTGCAACAAGGGCCCGTACATTGTGTTCTTCGACTGGGATAAGTCGGACATCACGCCGGAAGCGGCTTCGATCCTCGACAGCGCGGTCACGGCCTATGCCAACTGCGCCAACGTTCCGATCATGCTGGCCGGCTATGCCGACCGCTCGGGTACGCCGAAGTACAACCAGGGCCTGTCGGAGCGTCGCAACGCTTCGGTCCGTGGTTACCTGACCTCGCGTGGTATCGCCGATGGCGCCATCACCAGCCAGGGCTTCGGTGAAAACAACCCGCGCGTGCCGACTGCTGACGGCGTCCGCGAACTCCAGAACCGCCGGGTGGAAATCACCTACGGTCCGGGTTCGGGCATGTAATCAGCTGCCGCAAGGCGCTAAAGGTTCAGGGGGTCGGAGCAATCCGGCCCCCTTTTCCTTTGAGTGAGGGGGCGAGTTGGAGAGTTCGATGCTGCGCTTGATTCCACCTGCATTCGCCGCCCTGGTCCTGGCCGGCTGCACCACCGCCGACAGCCGGGTCAGCAATCTTGGCACGACCGAGCTATCCGCTGCAGACGGCCGCATTGTCGGCACAGCGGTACTCACGCGGAGCGGTGGCGAAACCCTGGTCCGCGTAGACATTACCGGTACCGCCGGCGCGATCCACGGCATGCATCTCCATGCTGTCGGCAAGTGTGAAGCCCCGTTCGCCAGCGCGGGGCCGCACCTCAATCCGGGCGGGCACCAGCACGGCAAGGACAACCCCAAGGGCGCGCACCTGGGCGATCTGCCCAATATCACGATCGGGCTAGCCTGGGCATAGACAGCGCCGCAATCGATGCGGCCCTGTTCGATGGCGATGGCACCAGCGTGGTGCTTCATGCAGCGGCCGATGATTACCGGACCGATCCTTCCGGCAATAGCGGTGCGCGGATTGCCTGCGGAGTGCTCAAGCGCGCCTGACGCGGTCGCGTCAGGCGTTCTCGCCAGCGCGCTCGGCGAGGGTCGCTTCGGCCTGGGGCACAGCCTTGTAAGCATAGAACAGCAAGACCACCGCGATCGGTGCTACGGCGATCAGCGACAGGATCCCCGTGCGCAGGTCGCCAACCAGCTTGCCATCAACCATGCTGCCGGCCAGGTCTGAAACCTGCCCGACCATGTAAGGGCCGAAGCATAGGCCGACCAGTGTGGTCCCCAGGAAGAACGAGGCCGTTGCCGTGCCGCGCATCCGCGGCAGGACCAGATCCTGGGTCGTCGCCGCAGCTGCACCAAGTGCCGCCGCCCCGAACAGACCGGCCAGGAAGTTCATCACATAGAACAGCACCGGATTGGGCGTGGTATAGCCAATCCAGATCGGCAGGACCGGTGCGATCACGCCGAACAGGATCACCAGAATTCGCCCTGCAGGGTTCTTAGCCCGCAGCGTATCGGCCACGCGGCCGCCGATGATCACGCCCAGGAAGCCGCTGACCGCGCCATTGGCACCCAGCCAGAAGGCCAGCTGGTCCTTGGGCAGCTTGAGGACCTGTTCAGCATAGGGCGCCGACCAGAAGGCCAGGGCATAGGCCGCCAGCGAGACCATCGAATAGCCCAGCGTCGTGCAGATGAAGGCCGGAGTGCCCCAGATCAGGCGGAAAGTGGCCGGATCCTTCTGGCGCAGCACACTTGCCCATGAGAACACTGCATAATAGCCCAGCGCCACGGCCGACCATTGCGGCAAGTTGCCGGTCAACTGGATCATCACCCAGGCAAAGCTGCACAGCCCGACAGCCACCAGAACATTGACCACTAGCGGACCGAGCCCCCGGCGGGCAGCGCCCAGCAGCGTGAAGGGTGGCACGATCGTTGAGAGGTCAGCAAAGAATTCTGCAAAGGGTCGGTCCGAGCTCCGGCTGGGGGTCCCGTCCATAGCCCCGCGCACCGGTTCACGCAGGGTGGCGACCCACAGGGCAACGAGGATGCCGGGAATGCCAACCGCCAGGAACGCCGCATGCCAGCCAACCAGGCCGAGCGGTCCGCCATCCGGGTAAGCGGCGTTCCAGACCTTGCTGATCTTGGCCCCGATCAGCAGCGACACGCCGCCGCCCAGGTACAGGCCCGAAGAATAGATCGCGAGTGCTGTGGCCCGCTGGCGCTTGGGGAAATAGTCGGAAATGAGCGAATAGGCCGTCGGGCTGGCCGTCGCCTCGCCGATGCCGACGCCCATGCGCGCCAGAGTCAGGGTCAGCTGGCTGCGGGCAAAGCCGGACAGCGCGGTCATGGTCGACCAGAGCGCCAGGCCGATGGCAAGCAGCTTCACCCGGCTCCAGTTATCAGCCAGCCGCCCGAGCGGAATGCCGAACAGCGCATAGAACACGGCAAAGGCCGCACCTCCGAGGAAGCCCATGTCGCTATCGGTCAGGTTGAGGTCGGCCTTGATCTCCAGCGCCAGGATCGAAATGATCTGCCGGTCGATGAAGTTGAGGATGTATACGATAACCAGGACGCCGAGCACGTACCAGCTATAGGCCGTGGCTTCCCGCGGAGCGGCACCTTCATCCTGCGCTTCGTTCACCTGGTCTCTCCCTGTCACTCTTGTTCTATCAGGCCGCATAGCGAGTCGGATCGACCAGCCCGGCCTTGGCAAAGCCTTCGCGGCGCAGCCGGCAACTGTCGCACAGACCGCAGGCCAAGCCATCTGGCTGCGGATCATAGCAGGACCAGCTCAGCCCCGCATCAAGCCCCAGCCGCTGTGCCTCGGCGGCGATTTCCGCCTTGCCGAGGAATTGCAGCGGCGCATGAATCCGCCATTCAGCGCCTTCGGCTCCGGCCTTGGTCGCCAGCCGCGCCAGGTCCTGGAACCCGGCGATGAATTCCGGCCGACAATCGGGATAGCCCGAATAGTCCAGCGCGTTCACACCGATAAACAGGTCTCGCACCCCCAGCGCCTCGGCCCAGGCCAGCGTCAGCGACAAGAATACCAGGTTGCGCGCCGGCACATAGGTCACCGGGATGTCCGGTCCGACCCCGTCCTTGGGCACGGCAATAACGTCGGTCAGCGCCGAACCGCCGAACCGCGACAGATCGAGCGGCAGGATCACATGGCGCAGCGCCCCCATCCGCCTGGCGATCGCGCCGGCGGCGTCCAGTTCGCGCCGATGGCGCTGATTATAGTCGATCGTCAGCGCGTTGACCGCGTAACCGGCTTCCTGCGCGAGGCCAGCGACCACCATCGAATCGAGGCCACCTGACAGGAGCACGACAGCCTGGCGCTGTGGGGAATTGGCAGCGAAAGACATTGTTACCGGGCTAGCCTGCGCGCAGCCCTGTGGCAACTGCGCTGTGTTCAGCCGCCGCAGTCTCCGGTGCGGCGGGCCTCGGCCGCGAACTCGAACGGCAGGCCCTCGGCAATGCCCTGAGTCTCGATCTGGACGAGCCGACCGGTTTCTCGGCGGATCGAGGTGCGGCCATAGCCGCGACCGCGGCAGGTGTACTGCACGGTCACCTCATCAGCCCGGTCATCAACCACCAGCCGCTCGCAATTCAGGGCTTCATGCCGCAGCTGGATCAGCTTGCGGCCATTGTCCACGCACACCGGGTAGGTCCGGCGGCTGCCATCGCGGAGCCGGATCTCCCACCGGCCGGGTTCGATCTGGTCAAGCATCGCCAGTGCCGGGCGCTGGCTGGAGGCTGGCACGGCCAGCGCCGCCCAGCCCGCCAGGGCCACGGCAATCGCTCGCATCAGCAACTTGTGCATGCCGCCTCTCCCCCCGATTGCCCCATTTGTCCTAACGAACGGACAGGCAACGGGATTTCGCTTGTAACATAGCGACGACCACCGGCCAAACGTGTATTTCTATCGACGAACCGTTGTCATATCTCGATCTGGAACAGCTTCGAGCAGAACGCGCAGTCGACCTCGATCAAACCGGCATCATTACGCATATCAATCCGCTCGGCCTCCGGGAACCTGGCTAGGACGCTCTGGTAGTGGGCGATCGAGCAGCGGCAGCCGCGCTGAAGCACACGACCGGTCTCGACCCGAACCTCTGATTCGTCATGGAACAGCCGCCAGACCAGCGCCTCCAGCGAGAGGTCCGGATCGACCAGTTCCTCCGGGCGCGTGCTGCCGGCCAGCACCGCGACGTGCTCCCATTCCGGATGGTCCGGCTTCACATGCAGCCGCTCCCGGCCTTCCTCGCCTTCGGCGAGGTGCTGGACCAGGATGCCGGCACCAATGCAGCCAGCCGAACCATCACCAATCCCGACGCGAATCAGGGTCGGCACCTGCTCGCTCTGGGCAAAGTAGCTCTCGCAGGCCTCTCCCAAGCTGGCGCCCTCAAGCGGAACGATCCCCTGATAGCGCTGGCCAGTAGTGGCAAGATCGAAAGTGACCGCCAGATAGCCCTTGCCGAACAGCGCATAGAGCGAGGGATCGCGGCCCAGCATGGCCAGCCGCTCCGGATCGTGCCGGACATAGCCGCGCAGCTCACCATTGCGGTAATCGCAGACCAGCAGGTCAACCACGCCCGCCTCGGTCTGGGCCTGCATGGTCAGCTGGCTTTCCTCGTCCTTGAGTAGCGTGCCAAGCAGCGCCGCCAGCACCAGGGCTTCGGCCAGCAGCCGGCGGATCGGCGGCGGGTAATCATGCGCGGTCAGGATCGTGTCGAGCACGGGCCCGAGCCGCACCACCCGGCCCCGGGCATTGCGATCCGGGATCGAGAAGCGCAGCACCCGGTCATAGCCGGTTTCACCCGCCGCGATATGTTCGGGCAGGCTCACAGCTGACCGAAGGCCCAGCGCAGCACGCTCTTCTGCGCATGGATGCGGTTCTCGGCCTCGTCCCACACGGCCGACTGCGGACCATCGATCACGGCATCGGTCACTTCCTCACCGCGGTGCGCAGGCAGGCAGTGGAGGAAGGTTGCGCCCGCCCCGGCCAAGTCCATCAGCTGCGCATCAACCTGGAACGGCGCCATCGCCGCCAGCTTGTTGTGGGCATGATCCTGGCCCATCGAGACCCAGGTGTCGGTTACCACCACGTCGGCTCCGCGCGCCGCTTCGGCGGCATCGTTGGTCAGGCTGATGGTTGCGCCGAGTGCGCGGGCCCGCTCGATGTAGCCGGCGTCCGGCTCATAGCCCTTTGGCGTGCCAACCCGGACATTGAAGTGCAGCAGGCCGGCCGCCTCGATGATCGAGTTGAGCACGTTGTTGCTATCGCCGAGCCAGGCAACCTCCAGGCCGGGCAGGGCCTTGCCGCGCTCCAGCAGGGTCAGCAGGTCGGCCATGATCTGGCAGGGGTGGCTTTCGTCGGTCAGGCCGTTGATCACCGGCACGGTGGCATGGTGGGCCAGTTCCTCGATCTTGGCGTGATCGTCGGTGCGCAGCATGATCGCATCGACCATCCGGCTGAGCACGCGGGCCGTATCGGCAATGGTCTCGCCCCGGCCGAGCTGGCTGGTGCCGGATTCGAGCGTGATCGCACTCCCACCAAGCTGGCGCATTGCGATGTCGAATGAAACGCGGGTGCGGGTTGAGTTCTTCTCGAACACCATGGCCAGGACATGACCGGCCAGCGGCGCATCGGCGTCCGGTTGGCCCTTCGGCCAGCTGGCCCGCGCCGCCTTGCGATCAAGCGCATCGTTCAGCATGGCGACGAGGCCATCACCCCCCGCATCGGCGAGGTTCAGGAAGTGCCGGGTCATGCGGTTGGTTCCGGCGGCTGATAGCTGGCCGCACCGGCCGAGAGCTTGTCAAAGAACTCGTCGATCTCGGCATCGCCGATCACCAGCGGCGGCACCAGGCGCAGCGTGTTGTCCCCGGCGGCGACCGTCAGCAGGTGGTGGTTATCACGCAGGTGCGCCACAAAGCCGCGGGTTTCGAACTTCATCTTGATCCCCAGCATCAGGCCCTTGCCGCGGACCAGCTCGAACATGTCAGGGTAATTGCCGATGAACTGCTCCAGCCGGCTGCGCAGGCGCTCGCTGGTGGTGCGCACCTGGGCGAGGAATTCATCGTTGGCAACGGCGTCGAGCACGGCTTCCGCGGCGGCCATGGCCAGCGGATTGCCGCCATAGGTTGAGCCGTGAGTGCCGATCACCATGCCGCGCGCGGCCTTTTCGGTCGCCAGGCAGGCGCCGATCGGGAAGCCGCCGCCCAGGCCCTTGGCAGTCGCAACCACGTCCGGGGTGATGCCATACTGCTCATAGGCATAGAGCGTGCCGGAACGGGCCACGCCGCACTGCACTTCGTCGAGCGCCAGCAGCAGGTCATGCTCATCGGCGAGAGCGCGCAGGCCCTGCATGAATTCGTCGGAAGCCGGACGGATCCCGCCCTCGCCCTGCACCGGCTCAACCAGGAAGCCGGCAGTGTTCGGACCGATTGCCGCCTTGGCGCCTTCCAGATCGTCAAAGTCGACGTACTTGAAGCCGGCCAGGAGCGGGTGGAAGCCCTTGTGCATCTTCTCCTGGTTGGAGGCGCTGATCGTCGCCATGGTCCGCCCGTGGAAGGCGTTCTTGAAGGTGATGATTTCGAACTTGTGATCGTTGCCGACATGACTGTGATAGGCGCGCACCGTCTTGATCGCGCATTCCACTGCCTCAGCCCCGGAATTGGTGAAGAACACCGTGTCGGCAAAGGTCAGGTCGACCAGCCGCTGGGCCAAGTGCTCACCCTGCGGGCTGCCATAGAGGTTCGACACGTGCATCAGCGCCGCAATGCCTGCGGCGAAATCGAGATATCGCTGCCCGTCTTCCCCGATCAGGTGACAGTGCTCTCCG
Source organism: Novosphingobium sp. (assembly GCA_021299075.1). Lineage (GTDB taxonomy): Bacteria > Pseudomonadota > Alphaproteobacteria > Sphingomonadales > Sphingomonadaceae > Novosphingobium. The sequence goes on from JAJTFU010000121.1 coordinate 12,240, forward strand.
CGCACCGGGCGAAAGCCGCAGCGGGGGTAGACTGGCATGAGCGGAGTGATCGACATCGCGGAATTCCTTTGCTGGATGCGAGATATGCATGAATTGGAAAACGACAAATGGCGGCCCCGCGAAGGGCCGCCATCTGCGGTGTTCTAGGCCGTGTCATGCCCCGGGGCAACCCCGGGACCGGCGCTGGCAGGTTAGGCCTGCAGCGGCGTCAGGTTCACGGCCGAATACTTGCCTCGTCGGTCGACTTCGATATCGAACTCAACCCGGTCACCTTCGTTGAGGCCGGACATGCCCGAACGCTCAACCGCGCTGATGTGCACGAAGGCATCGGGCTGGCCATCATCACGCGTGATGAAGCCAAAGCCCTTCATCGAGTTGAAGAACTTGACCGTCCCGGACGCCTTTTCACCCGTCAGCTGGCGCTGCGGCGCGGCTTCGCGCTTGGGCGCTTCGATCAGGTCACCAACGATCTCGAGATCGCTGGCCGAAATCTTGCCGCCGCGATCGACCAGCGTGAACTTCAGCGTCTGACCTTCGGCCAGGCTTTCCAGCCCGGCGCGCTCGACCGCGCTGATGTGCACGAACACG
>JAJTFU010000122.1 GCA_021299075.1 Novosphingobium sp.
GGGTCACCCGCCCGGCGGGGGCCAAGCACGCGGTTGATCTTCTGATTGGTCACGCGGTCGACCGCGTCGAGCACTTCAAGCACCGAATAGCCCTGGCCATAGCCGCAGTTCATCGTCAGCGAGCGGTCCGGCTGCTCGATCAGCGCCTCTAGTGCCAGGACATGCGCGTTCGCGAGGTCCGATACGTGGATGTAATCACGCACGCCGGTGCCGTCGGGCGTGGCGAAATCGGTCCCGAACACGTCGACCTTCGCGCGCTTGCCGAGCGCGGCTTCCACCGCAACCTTGATCAGGTGCGTGGCCCCGGCAGTCGATTGACCCGTGCGGGCCTGCGGATCGGCGCCGGCAACGTTGAAATAGCGCAGGGCACAGAAATTGAGCGGATGAGCCCGCGAAACGTCGCCCAGCATGATCTCGGTCATCAGCTTGGACATGCCATAGGGGTTGATCGGCGCCTTGGGGCTGTCCTCATGCACCGGCGAAACCTCGGGCACACCATAGGTCGCAGCGGTCGAGCTGAAGATGAAGTGCGGCACCCCGGCCGTTACCGCCGCCTCGATCAGCGCCCGGCTCTTGGCGGTGTTGTTGGAATAGTACTTCAGCGGGTTCTCGACCGATTCGGGCACGATGATCGACCCGGCGAAATGCATCACCGCCTTGATGCCCTGCTCGGCAAAGATCCGCGCCAACAGGTCGGCATCGGCGATATCGCCTTCATACAGGGGCACGCCATCGGGCACGGCAAAGCGAAAGCCGGTGGTCAGGTTGTCGATCACGGCGACCGGCCAGCCGGCATCCTTGAGCGCGAGCACGGCATGGCTGCCGATATAACCGGCACCGCCGGTAACGAGCACGGGGAGTTTCTGCGACATCGCCCGCGCCCTAGCACAGCTGCGCCATCAAGTGGTTAATCTCGCGGTGTAATCGACAGTATTCAGCCCACCGCAATGTTGTCGGCGCGAGAGCGGATGAGGGGGCAGCCCGTTCGTCTGCCAAGGATGTCCATGCCACGCACCCGATCATCGCTCGCCGCCGCAGCCATCTCGCTGGTCCTTGCAGGAACCGGAACCGCATTGTTGGCCCAGCGAACCGGACCGTACGGGCCAGGCTGGGGCGAACCGCGCTGGGGCGCCGACCGCGATGTCGAGCGCTCGCTGCGCCGCGCGAGTGCCGCACGCGAAGGCAAGGTCGATGTCGCGCAGTTCCGGGCCGAGGGCGACGCCGCGCTGGCGCTGGGACGCGGCGCGATTGCCGTGGTGCGACCCGCAAATGACGATCCGCTCCCGGACAGCCGGATCAATGCGACATTCGAAGCAGCGGTCGAGAACCAACTGGCCGGTGCAGGATATGACACCCTGGGGTCCGCCACCGGAGGGCAGATCGCCGAAGTGCGGATCGTCCGCACCGAAGCCGAACCGGCCGAGCAGAAGGGCAAGCCGCTGAGCGGCGAGATGGTGGTGGGCGTGTCCAACCATGGCTCGATGATCGGCGGGGCTTTGCGTTATGATGGCACCAAGCCGCGCGCCGCGCTGATCTCGACGCGGCTCGAAACCCGCATCCGGGATCGCGCCAGCGGGCAGGTGCTGTGGGAAGGCCGCGCCGAAATGTTGACGCGCGAAGGCGATTCGCGCTGGGGTGACCAGGCCATTGCCACCCGGCTTGCCAGCGCCTTGTTCGATGGCTTCCCTACGCGTACCGGCGAGCCGCTGGCGGCGCGTTAGCCGCTTGCCTCGGCGCGGGAACGGCCGCACATTGGTGGCACGATGACACATCTGCTCAAGCACCCCTTGCTCTTCGCCCTGGCTTTCAGCCTCACCCTGAGCGGCTGCGTTGCGCCGACCGGGCCGGTCGAAGTCACCCGGTTCCACGCCCAGGACATTTCCGCCCTGGGGAAAGGCACGATCGCGGTTGAACCGGCACCGGGCCATGACGGCTCCTCGCTGGAATGGAAGGCTTACCAGGCGGCGGTCGAACGGCAGCTTGGGCTGCTCGGCTATTCGGCCGTCCCGGCCGGGACCGCCAGCACTCAGGTCGCCCAGCTGCGCCTGTCGCGTGAGAGCCTTCAGTCCGCGCGCAGCAGCAGCCCGGTAAGCGTCAGCGTCGGCGGTTCGACCGGCTCCTATGGTTCGGGTCTGGGCGTGGGCATCGGCATCAATCTCTCGCCGCGCCCGTCCGAGCAGGTCCGCACCGATCTGGGCGTGATCATTCGCGACCGAGCCAGCGGCACCGCGCTGTGGGAAGGGCGGGCCAGTTTCACCGTCCGCACCGGCTCGCCGCTCGCCGCCACCTCGCTCGGCGCAGCAAAGATGGCAGAAGCCCTGTTCAAGGGCTTTCCCGGACAATCGGGTGAGACTATCGCGGTCAAATGACCGCACCTGACATCCAGATCGACGCCGCTTTTGACAGCGGCAATATCGAAATCCTCTCCGTCGCCGGCGCCACCGCGCGCTTGGCGATCCGCAAGGACACCAATTCGGACTTCTTCCAGTGGTTCCATTTCCGCGTCGGCAATGCTGGCGGTCGCGCGCTGGAACTGAAGATCACCGGTCTCGCCGCATCGGCGTATCCCGGCGGCTGGCCCGGCTATAACGCCGCCGTCAGCGAGGACCGCGAGTACTGGGGCCGTGCGGCCAGCAGCTATGATGCGGACGAGGACGGCGGCACGCTGACGATCCGCTATCAGCCGGCCAGCGACCTGGCCTGGTTCGCCTATTTCGCGCCCTATTCGTGGGAGCGGCACCAGGACCTGATCGCCAGCGCTGCCCTGTCCGAGGGCGTTTCACACCGGGTGCTGGGCCGCAGTCATGATGGCCGCAGCATCGACTGCCTCGATTTTGGCACCGGCGCAAAGCAGGTCTGGCTCTATGCCCGCCAGCATCCCGGCGAATCGATGGCCGAATGGTGGATGGAAGGCGCACTCGCCTGCCTGACCGATCCCGCCGACCCGGTTGGCCGCGCGCTGCGCCAGCGTTGCACTTTCCATGTCGTGCCCAATGCCAACCCCGATGGCTCGGTGCGCGGCAACCTGCGCACCAATTCGCTGGGGGTGAACCTCAACCGCGAATGGAACAACCCGACGGCCGAACAATCGCCCGAGGTCCTGGCGATCCGCACTGCCATGGACGCGACCGGCGTCGACTTTGCGATGGACGTCCACGGCGACGAGGCGATCCCCGCCGTGTTCCTGGCCGGGTTTGAAGGCATTCCCTCAGCCAATCCCGCGCAGCAGGGCGGGTTTGATCGTTACAAGGCGATCCTCGACCGGCGCACGCCCGATTTCCAGACGAAGCTGGGCTATCCGGTCTCGGGGCCTGGCCGGGCCAACCTGGCGATGAGCACCAACCAGCTCGCCGAACGCTTCGGCGCGGTTTCGATGACGCTGGAAATGCCGTTCAAGGATAACGACGACCTGCCCGATCCGGCGCAGGGCTGGTCACCCGAACGCTCGGCCCAGCTAGGTCGCGATTGCATGGCGGCGCTGCTGGAGTGGCTGGACGCAGCGGCCTAGGTCGCGCCGCTCTGCCGCGCGCGGCGCCGTTCGAGCCACGGCAAGAACGGAAACAGGAACTGCTCACGGATTGAAAGGCGGCGGCGTTCATCCTGGCCAACCAGGGCGGATTCGCCTTCCCGGAAGGTACCGAACAGCCGATCAAACAGGATCACGCAGTTGCCATAGTTGCAGCGGGTGTCCTCGAAGCTGAGGGCCGTATGGTGCAGGCTGTGGTGCTGGATCGTGGTGAAGAAGAATGAAAACCATTTCGGTGGATCGGCGCGGACATTGGCGTGGGCATAGAAGGAAATTGCGCCCAGCGCGTTGAAGGCGGCGAACATGGGTGCCTTGTCGAAGTCAAGCAGGGCGATCACGCTGAGACTGATCAGGAACAGCTCGATCGGATTGCCGACATAGCCCTTCATGGCGTTGAGCTGCGTGATGTGGTGGTGCGGGGCATGGGTCGACCACAGCCAGCTGTTGTTATGCATCCAGCGGTGCATCCAGTACTGGCCGAATTCGACCAGCAGCATCACGACAGCCACTTGCACCAGGAACGGTGCCTGGGCGAGCCAGGGCGTGGCAATGCCGAGTGCCGCCTTGGCCTGGGATAGCGGCGTATTGGCCAGGGTGTCGCTCGCCCACGAGATCGCACTGATTCCCAGGACGACGTAGAACAGGTCAGTCAGGAGTTCCTGCCGGTTGATCCGCCAGCCCGTGTGACGCTCTGCGACCCATTCCATCAACTGCACGAAAGCGACAACGACCAGAGCCACCACGGTGACCGTCCAGGGATTGTCCACCCAGACCTTGGGTGCGAAGGCCCAGAACGCCAGGATGGCAGCAACGGTTGCGGGCGGTAGCAGATTGAACAGCGCTTGCTTCATCGGTCGTCTCCCCCATCTGCAGGCCGATGTGGACCTGCGAGACATTCGTGAGCGACCCCGAATTTCTGTTCCAACTGACCTGAGCCTAACTGAGGTGCCGTCGCCAGTCGAACTTAAACTTCGATGGACCTGAGTGCCTGATCGGGCGCATGATGCGGCGGCCTTCCGGGGGGAGCCAATGCCATGCGCAAGATGCCTTTGACTGCCTTTCTGGTTGGCCTCGCCGGATGTGCCGGACCAGCGGCCACTACGAACGTAACGCAGGACCGAACCCTCGCTGCCGCAGAGCAGGTGATCGATGCCTTTTACGCGTTCGATCCGCGCCCGCTCCGCACGGCCCTGGCCGATGCCCCTGGCGCGCAGCCACGGCTCCTGTTCTACCAGGGCTGGGCCCAGGGGGGTAACTATGCGGTGCTGAAGCGCAGGCCGTGCAGCTTCGTCAGTGCCGACGAGGTGACCTGTGCGATCACGGTTCGGGACGATCTGATCGTCGCCCTTGGAACGGGATATTGGGTAACGGATACGTTCCACCTGACCATTGCCGATGGACGCATTGTCAATGTCCGAACCAGCTCGGATGATCCGCCTGACTTCGACGCGGCATTAGCCTGGTTGCAGCGCGAAAATCCCGCGGTCATGGCCGGGCCCTGCCAGGGCTTCTTTGCCGGTGGCCCGACACCACAGGAATGCGTCCGCGCGGTCGTGGCGGGTTTCAGGGCCTATCGGGCGCGCAAGTAAACGGCTTCAGCCCAGGTTCGCCGGGCCGAAGGCGTGGGGCAGCAGGGCGGAGAGCTTGAGTTCCAGCACCGCGTCCGCACCCGCGCACCAGATCACAGGGTCGGTCTCGCCCAGTTGGGCCAGTTCGTTGAGCACCTGGCGGCAGCGGCCGCAGGGGGTGACGGTGGGGCCGGGCGCTCCGTGCATGCCGCCCACCACCGCGACGGCTTCAAGGCCCCCGCGCCGGCCCTCGTTCATCGCCCTGGCGACGGCGTTGGTCTCGGCGCAGAGCGCCAGGCCATAGCTGGCGTTCTCGGCATTGGCACCGGTCACCACGGAGCCATCAGCAAAGCCCAGGGCGGCGCCGACGTGGAAGTTTGAATAGGGCGCATAGGCCTGGGCCTGGGCGGCCTTGGCGGCAGCGATCAGGGTGTCGCGGTCATGGGTCATGTCGGGCGCTATAGCCGGGTCAGGGCTGCACGACCACCCAGCGCACCCCGCCGGCCAGGGCCGGCACAGAGAGCCGGTCATTGGCGGTCCACAGCGCCCAGGGCCGTCCCGCATAGTCGGGCTGGAAGCGCAATTGTTCGAGCCAGACGTTGCGATCGACCCGGGCTGCGATCTGGTAGCGGCGCTCGAAGCTGCGCGAGACCTTGAGGATCGCCGCCTTGCCGGTATGGGTCTCGATCTGGTTGAGGAAGGTGGTCAATTCGCTTTCCACCGCCGCATCGCTGACCTTGATCGGGCAATCGTCGGCCAGCTGGTCAAGCCAGACTGCGGCGGGCAGCATGGCGGCATCGCGCGGGACGACGGTGACGAAATTGGCGGCCTGCTTGTCGGCCGGCTGGCACGGATCATAGCGATGGACCGCGCCCCATTGCAGACCGGCGGCCTTGGCCCCTTCCAGGTTCGCGACAAAGTTCGGATCGCGGGCAAAGGCGCTGGCCGAGGCATCGAGATAGGCGAAATCGGCACCGACCGCCTTGAGCGCCGCCCAGTCTACCGGGCCGTCCTCGCCGCCCACTTCCACGCCCTGGACCGGGAATTCGGCGCGCTCCGGGGTCCAGCCGGACAAGTGCCACCAGGCCCAGCCGCTGCCGGCCAGCAGCACGAGCAAA